>WTJA01000060.1 GCA_011524995.1 Alphaproteobacteria bacterium
TGTCAGTGTCTCGTGTGGGGTCTGCTGCGCAGATTAAAGCGATGAAGCAGGTTGCTGGTTCAATTAAGCTTGAACTTGCCCAGTATCGTGAAATGGCAGCCTTCGCGCAGTTCGCATCAGACATGGATGCGTCAACACGTCAATTGCTAGAGCGTGGTGCTCGTTTGACTGAACTGCTCAAGCAGCCACAATACTCACCATTGACTGTTGAAGAGCAGGTTGTTGTTATCTTCGCCGGTGTGAAGGGCTATCTTGATAAGATTGCTGTTTCAGACGTTGGTCGTTTTGAAGCTGGCTTGATGGAGCATATCCACAGCGCTGGTCAGGACATCCTAAAGTCTATCCGTGAAGAGCAGAAACTGTCAGACGAAACTGAAGCAAAGCTACGTGCTGAAATCGAAGCTTTCGCTAAGAGCTTCGCATAAGTCAGACGCTAGGCAGGAGAGACTTCGATGCCAAATTTGAAGGACCTGAAAACGCGAATTGATAGCGTTAAGTCCACGCAGAAAATTACATCTGCTATGAAGCTCGTCGCAGCTGCCAAGCTGCGCCGTGCTCAGGAAATGGCAGAGGCGTCACGTCCCTATTCAACAAGCATGAATGACGTTATCGCGTCATTGGCGGCAAAGTCTGATGCCTCATCAGCGCCGGCCCTTCTCGTCGGTCGCCCTGAGGTAAAGACACATCTTCTTGTGATTGTGTCAGCTGACAAAGGTCTATGTGGTGGCTTTAATGCCTTTATCACACGCGCCGCCCGTCAGGTGATCGCAGAAAAAGAAGCAGCTGGCCAGAAAGTGCTTGTCTATGTAGTAGGACGCAAATCAGCTGATGCGTTAGGCTCTGAAATTGCTGATAAGACATTTGCACGCGTTGAAGGTGTTCAAGGCACAAGTGTTGAATTTGGTGATGCCGAAGCTATCGCGCAAAAGATGATTGATGGTTTTGAAGCAGGTAGCTTCGATGCTGTATCAATGCTGTATAACAAATTTGTCTCTGTCATTAAGCAGGATGTGACACATCAGTCACTTATCCCAGCTGAAGTTGGCGAGGCAGAAGATAATGCAGCTGATGCGGGTGCCGTCGCCTCTTATGAATATGAGCCAGATGAAGAGGAAATCTTGAAGTCGCTCTTGCCGCGTAATGTGGCAACACAGGTCTTCAGTGCGCTCCTAGAATCATCAGCGTCAGAGCTCGCAGCTCGTATGACAGCAATGGATAATGCGACAAGAAATGCGGGCGATATGATTGATCGTCTCACTCTTGTCTATAACAGAACAAGACAGGCTAACATCACTAAGGAATTGATTGAAATCATTTCTGGTGCGGAAGCCTTATAAATTATAACGAATGTAAACCAAAGCCCGGAGTAAAAGACCCATGGCAAAAAATGCAGTTGGAAAAATCTCTCAGGTCATCGGCGCGGTTGTCGATGTGGAATTTGATGGGAATATCCCTGATATCCTGAACGCCCTTGAAGTTGACAATAACGGTCAGCGCTTGGTGCTTGAAGTCGCTCAGCATTTGGGTGAATCAACTGTCCGTACCATCGCGATGGACTCAACAGAAGGTCTTGTTCGCGGCACAGATGCTGTTGATACAGGTGCCCCGATTACAGTACCAGTTGGTCCTGAAACATTGGGTCGTATCTTGAACGTGATTGGTGAGCCAGTTGATGAGCGCGAGCCAGTGAAAGCTAAAGCGGCTTATCCTATTCACCGCGCTGCGCCTGAATATGTCGACCAGTCAACGGAATCAGAAATCCTTGTAACAGGCATTAAGGTGATTGACCTTCTCGCGCCTTACGCAAAGGGCGGTAAGATTGGCCTGTTTGGCGGTGCCGGTGTTGGTAAGACAGTGACAATTATGGAACTGATTAACAACGTGGCGAAAGCGCATGGTGGTTACTCAGTGTTTGCCGGTGTTGGTGAACGTACACGTGAAGGTAACGACTTGTTCCACGAAATGGTGGAATCAGGCGTTATTAAAACAGATGGCGAAGGCTCAAAGGCCGCGCTTGTTTATGGTCAGATGAACGAACCTCCAGGTGCGCGTGCGCGTGTGGCTTTGACAGGTTTGACATTGGCGGAATATTTCCGTGATGAAGAAGGCC
>WTJA01000132.1:0-17969 GCA_011524995.1 Alphaproteobacteria bacterium
CAACCACACCCTAAGGTTTATTATTACCCTATTTTTGATAGCACCAACAGCTTGTGACATGATCATTCACCACACCAATCGCTTGCAAATAGGCATAGATGATGGTGCTACCCACAAAGCGACAGCCACGCCGTTTCAAATCACGCGATAGCGTGTCACTCAAAGCGGTTGTCACTGGCACCTCAGACGCATCTTTCCAATGATTTTTGACAACACAGTGGTCACTAAATCCCCAGATATAATCAGAAAAAGAGCCACATTCCTTTTGAATAGCCATCACGACACGCGCATTCGTACGTGCCGCGAATATCTTTAATCGATGGCGAATAATTGCGGTGTCTTCACACAGCGCCTCTAAGTCATCATCACTCATCGCTGCTACTTTGGTGATATCAAAGTTGTGATAGGCCGCCCGATAGCCTTCCCGGCGTTTTAAGATGGTCTCCCAGGACAAGCCTGCTTGCGCCCCTTCTAGGATAAGCATCTCAAAAAGTAGGCGATCATCATAGACTGGCACACCCCATTCTTCATCATGATAGGCGGCATAAAGCGCTTGGCCAGGGCGGGTGCCAAAACAGCGCGGTTTATCATCAGGATCTAGGGATATCTTAGACATAGCAGCGTCCAAACTGGCGGAGAGACGGGGATTCGAACCCCGGAGGGGCGTTAACCCCAACACGCTTTCCAGGCGTGCGCCTTAAACCGCTCGGCCATCTCTCCTGCATGTGATTGTCTGCACCATAGCCAATGCGTCGTATTATTGCAATCCTCACAACAATAATCACCCTCTCGGATGCGTCATAACTTTTACAAGATTAATGCTTGCTATTTAGCCGTAACTTGCCAATCATAACAGCCATGGGAACGCGTATTTTTCAAATCATCGGGGCGTTATTCGCCATTGCTTCGCTCCTCGTGTTTTGGGGCGATATCCGCAATGATGACACACCATCGAAATTAATGGGGCAGCTCTGGTATGAGTTATCACCTGGGTCGCTTCAACTCACAGAGGCTGTGATTGACCGCTATATTGACCCTTGCGCTTTACTCACATTTTTAGGGTGTGAAACCTTTTTATGGCACCCCATTATTGCAGGCCTCTTACAATGGCCAGCCGGCTTAGTTCTTGGCATGATCGCAGCGCTGATATTCCTTGGCACAAGCTTTAAGGCAAGACGTGGCCGGAAATCAGTGCGCTCGCTGAAAATGGATGGCCGCTAATACACGGCCCCCTTCTGTTAGTTATCACCCATTTGTAGGGCTTTGAAAAAGGCGTCTTGCGGGATATCCACCTTACCAAATTGGCGCATCCTCTTTTTGCCCTCTTTTTGCTTTTCCAGCAATTTACGCTTACGGCTGACATCACCGCCATAACATTTGGCTGTCACGTCTTTGCGTAAGGCAGAGATCGTTTCACGCGCAATCACTTTGCCGCCAATCGCCGCTTGCAGTGCAATTTTAAACATTTGGCGTGGGATCAGATCTTTCAGCCTTGTGCAAATCGCGCGCCCTCTTGTCTCTGATTGGTCACGATGGACAATCATTGATAACGCATCCACAGGATCACTATTCACAAGAATGGAGACCTTCACCAAATCACCTTGGACATACTCATCCATCTGATAATCAAAAGAGGCATAGCCCTTTGTGACTGATTTCAGACGGTCATAAAAATCAAAAACCACCTCATTCAGTGGGAGACGATACACGATCATCGCCCGGCTACCAGCATAGGTCAGGTCGATTTGCTCGCCACGTCGCTCTGTACAAAGCGTGAGCACGGCCCCTAGATAATCATCCGGGGTCATAATTGTGGCTTTGATCCAAGGCTCATCAATCGAGGTAATGCGTGTCACCTCTGGCATATCAGCAGGGTTATGCATTTCCATCACGGAGCCATCTGTCATATTCAGATGATAGACCACTGACGGCGCTGTTGAGATCAAATCAAGATTAAACTCACGAGATAGGCGCTCTCTAATCACTTCCATATGAAGCAGGCCCAGGAACCCACAGCGGAACCCGAAGCCAAGCGCTGCAGAGGTCTCAGCTTCGAAAGAGAAGGAGCTATCATTCAAAGATAGCTTTTCCAGCGCTTCCCTCAATGCTGGAAAATCGGCTGTATCAATCGGGAACATGCCGCAGAATACAACGGGCACAGACGGCTTAAAGCCTGGCAATGCCTCAGCTGTTGGCTTGCGATCATCAGTGATGGTATCACCAACCTTGGCATCTGATACGGTTTTCACACCAGCATTAATGAAGCCAACCTCTCCTGGCCCAAGGGATTCAACCGCTTCTGCCTTGGGTGAAAACACACCCACACGTTCAATCGTATGAACCGCGCCAGATGCCATCATTCGGATTTTCATGCCTTTCTTCAACATACCATCACGAACGCGCACGAGCGTCATCACGCCTAGATACGGATCATACCAGCTATCAACCAGCAAGGCCTTTAGCGGGGCTGTGGCATCACCAGATGGCGATGGCAAATCCTGCACAATCGCTTCAAGCACGTCAGGAATTCCCATACCTGTCTTGGCAGAGACTGCGATGGCACCAGAGGCATCAAGGCCAATCACATCTTCGACCTGTGCCTTTACCCGCTCTGGCTCTGCGGCTGGCAAATCCATTTTATTCAACACGGTCACAAGCTCATGGTCCGCATCAATAGCTTGATAGACATTTGCCAATGTTTGCGCTTCGACGCCTTGCGAGGCATCCACCACAAGCAGTGAGCCTTCACAAGCTGACAAAGAGCGTGAGACTTCATAGCCAAAATCCACATGACCTGGTGTGTCCATCAGGTTCAAAATATAGGTTTCCCCATCTTTTGCCTTGTAGGAGAGACGCACAGTCTGGGCCTTAATTGTGATGCCACGTTCGCGCTCAATATCCATGTTATCAAGAACCTGATCGGACATTTCGCGTTCAGTCAAACCGCCACAATATTGGATCAGGCGATCAGCGATCGTTGATTTGCCATGATCGATATGCGCAACAATAGAGAAATTTCGGATATGTGATAAATCTGTCATGGCCTCTTCTTACCTTGTTTCCGCCTTGTTGAAAAGCTGTTGCACACCTAAAGATAGGTGATTTTACTGAAAAAGAACGAGCCTATTTTCTTCCCTGCGGAAAACAGGCACAGGACAAAACAAACTAGAAAATAGCGCTTGTGTCTGTTACAACGTCAATTCAAGAAAACTTTGGTACAGAAGTGATAAAATTATGTCATCTATGCGTCATGAAAAATACCAGGCTTATGCTGCTGTTCCTTTGGCAGATAGAACATGGCCTGACCAGATAATTACAAAAGCACCGACCTGGTGTTCCGTAGATCTGCGTGATGGCAACCAAGCGCTGATTGAGCCTATGGATTCCATGCGTAAAATGCGCATGTTCAAAATTCTTGTGGCAATGGGCTTCAAAGAAATTGAAGTGGGTTTTCCCTCAGCCTCAGAAACTGACTTTAATTTTTTGCGTGAGTTGATCGATGGCGGTCACATTCCTGATGATGTGACAGTGCAGGTTTTGACCCAAGCAAGAGAGCATTTGATCGACCGCACTATTGAGTCATTACAAGGCACAAAAAACGCCATTTTGCACTTGTATAATTCAACCTCTACCTTGCAACGCCGCGTCGTGTTTCGCCAAGATAAAGAGGGTGTGAAGCAAATCGCGGTTGATGGCGCGAAGATGGTAGCTGACAGGCTCAGCCAATTGACATCTGATACAAATCTTCGCCTCCAATACTCACCTGAGAGCTTCACAGGCACTGAGCTTGATTACGCGCTTGATGTGTGTGAGTCAGTGCTTGATGTATGGGAATCATCAGCGACTAACCCTGCGATCATCAACTTGCCAGCCACGGTTGAGATGTCGACACCAAACATCTATGCCGACCAAATTGAATGGATGCATCGCCACTTTAGCGACCGCAGCCGTGTGATTTTATCGCTCCACACCCATAATGACCGTGGCACCGGCGTTGCCGCGACGGAACTTGGCCTCATGGCTGGTGCCGATCGTGTTGAGGGCACCCTATTCGGGAATGGTGAGCGCACAGGTAATGTTGATATCATCACACTTGGCCTCAATCTCTTTACCCAAGGCGTTGACCCGCATCTTGATTTTTCTGATATCTCAGAATTGGTTGAAACAGCAGAATTCTGCAACCAATTACCGGTTCACCAACGCCATCCTTATGCTGGCCAATTGGTACATACGGCCTTTTCAGGCTCTCACCAAGATGCCATCCGCAAGGGGATTGAAGCCCTCAGCCAAAGTGGTGACACGCATTGGGAAGTGCCTTATTTGCCGATCGACCCTTCTGATATTGGCCGAACCTATGAAGCGATTATCCGCGTGAACTCACAATCAGGCAAAGCAGGGGCCGCCTATTTGCTTGAAGTTGAACATCATGTGCGCTTGCCGCGTGGGATGGAAGTCGAATTTTCTGGCTATGTACAGAACGAAGCTGACACATCAGGCAATGAGATTACTTCTGCCAAAATATGGGATATTTTCACGGCAACCTACCTGACACAAGATGGCCCGTTTGCGCTTGTCAGCTTTGAAAGCCACCCTGTGGAAGGCAGCAATGAAAAAGAGGAAGTGCATGCCCGTATCAGCCATAAGGGCGAGACACATGATGTCACAGCCATTGGTAACGGCCCTATCTCTGCCTTTGTTGAAGCGATGCGCAGCCATTTTGATTTACAATTCAGATTAGCTGATTTTGGGCAAAATACACGCTCATCATCATCAAAAGCAGAAGCTGCGGCCTATGTTGAATTGAAGGCCCCAGATGAAGATGGCGCGTCAATTTATGGCGCCGGTGTTGATACTTCAATCACATTAGCGCCTATCAAAGCGGTTATCTCTGCGATTAACAGACTGCCCTAAGACAGCCTGCTAACTGATATTTAAAAAAAGATATGAGGCGGCCTATCCTCTGATATGGCCGCCACATTTTTGCGCGACATTCGCAATGATTTTATCGCAAATCTCTACAATCTCAGAATCTACCAAAGTGGTTTTCTGTGGTTGCAATGTTACGCTAAGAGCCAGTGACTTCTTGCCAGCTTCCATCTTGTCACCTTGATACACATCAAAGACAGAAACATCTGCAACAAACGGCTTTCCGCCGGCCTTCACCGCCTTAACGAGCGCATCAGCCGATACCGCCTCATCGACGACAAAAGCAAAGTCACGTGATAGCGCTTGCAAGCTATTGAGGGCCAATAGCGGCTTTGCAGGCCCTTTATCCTTTGGTGCTGGCACTGACTGGAAGAATAATTCAAACCCAGCAACTGCCCCTTTCACATCAAAGTGAGAGGCAATGGAGGGGTGAATTTCACCAAATGTGCCGAGGACCATTTTACCCTGCTTCACAGAACCAGACCGGCCAGGGTGATAATAATCAGGCGCGTCATTGGTGACTTGCAGATTATCTGTGGCGACACCAATGGCTTGCAGGGCATTCAACAAATCGGCTTTGATATCGAATACAGTCACAGGCTGATTTTGTGAGCGCCAATCCGCTGTCACCATGCGCCCTTGACGAATACCGGCACAGATATGAGATTGTGCCTCTTTCGCAACACCTGCAAAAACAGGACCAATTTCAAAAAAGCTCAAATCACTCATGCCGCGACGCAAATTACGCCCTGCCGCTTGCAATAAATTTGGCAAAATAGTCGGCCGCATCATATTCAAGTCAGCTGAAATAGGATTTGCCAAGCGCAACTCATCAGCCCCACCGCCAAATAATTTGGCGTCTTCTTCCTTCATGAAGGAGAAAGTAACCGCTTCGACATAGTCGCGTGCTACGAGGGCGCGGCGTAAATAAGCCGTGCGACGCTGTGTCTTTGTTAATGAGGGACGTGCAATGACATGGTCCATTGGTAATGGCAACATCGGCAAATGCTCATAGCCATAGATACGGATAACCTCTTCAATCACATCAGCCTTGCCATGAATATCAGGGCGCCAGCTCGGACGTGTCACCTGCCAGTCTGTGGCTGATCCCTTCACAATCTCAAATCCTAATTTCGTCAGGATCTCATCTTGCGTATCTGGTGCAACCTCAACCCCTGTCAGAGATGTCACAGAAGCTGGCTGATAAGCAATCGCATCTGGCGCTGCTATCTCAGCACCGGCAATGATAAGCTCACTGGCTTCACCACCTGTTAATGAGGTGACAAGCCGCGCAATATGGCCAGCCATCGCAATCGGACCATCAGTATCAAGACCACGCTCAAACCGATAACGCGCATCTGAATGAAGATTGAGCTTCCGTCCTGTTGTTGCAACTGAGACCGGGTCAAAAATCGCAATTTCAAGGAACATATTCGTGGTTGTCTCTGACACACCGGTGCGCTCACCACCCATGACACCCGCAATGTCATCAGGGCCATGTTCATCAGCAATGATGATCATATCCTCATCAAGTTCATAGGTCTTTTCATTAAGCGCTGTGAGTGTCTCACCAGCCTTCGCGTTCCGAATGGTAAGCGTATCACCTGTTACCTTATCCGCATCATAGGCATGCAAAGGGCGACCCAAGTCAAACATCACATAATTGGTAATATCTACCAATAATGAAATAGGTCGCTGACCAATGGCTGTGAGGCGTTGCGCCATCCAAGCCGGAGAGGGACCATTTGTGACATTCTTGAAATAACGGCCTGTCACAAGCGGACAAGCGTCGGCGTCTTTTGCGTCAATCGCCCACCCAAGCGGGCTGGCAAAACCACCTGCTTCGGGTGAGAGATCAAGGGGCTTAAGCGTGCCAAAGCCCGCAGCAGCAAGGTCACGCGCGACACCGCGCACACCCAAACAATCACCGCGATTAGGGGTGATGGCAATTTCAATGACAGGATCATCCATCCCAGCGGCAGCGGCGGCCGCCATACCGGCTTCGGCATCAGCTGGCAATTCCATGATGCCCTCATGGTCATCGCTAATCCCTAATTCTGAGGCAGAGCACAGCATCCCGTTGGATTCTTCACCACGGATCTCACCCTTTTTAATCGTGATATCAAGGCCTGGAATATAGGTGCCTGGCTGGGCTAGAACGACCTTAATGCCGGCTCTGGCATTTGGCGCACCGCAAACAATCTGCAATGTTTCGGTACCTGTATTTACCTGACAGACTTGTAATTTATCGGCATTCGGATGGCGGCTAGCTGAGAGAATTTCAGCCACTTTAAACTCTGCCAAACGCTCTGCTGGATTATCAACATCTTCAACCTCTAGGCCGATCATAGGCAGGGCATCTAGGATCTCTGCCATAGAAGATGAGGTATCAAGGTGATCGTTAAGCCAATTCCATGTAAATTTCATCTTTGTTACCCCACGATCCCCGTATGCAGCGCAGGCACATCATGCCCCATAAAGCCATAATGGCGCATCCAGCGTAAATCAGTCTCATAAAATGTCCGCAAATCAGGAATGCCATATTTAAGCATTGCCAAACGCTCAATCCCCATACCAAAGGCAAAGCCTTGCACTTTGTCAGGATCATAGCCGCAATTGCGTAATACCTGAGGATGAACCATGCCTGAGCCTAGGATTTCTAGCCAGTCATCGCCTGCCCCAATCTTCAGACCACCATCCTTGCGGCTACAACCGATATCAACCTCAGCAGATGGCTCTGTGAAAGGGAAGAAGCTAGGACGGAACCGCACAGGCAGATCTTCAACACCGAAGAAGGCCTGACAGAATTCAATCAAACAGCCTTTGAGGTGTCCCATATGAATGTCTGTGCCAATAACCAACCCTTCACATTGATGGAACATTGGTGAGTGCGTGGCATCATGGTCAGAGCGATAGGTGCGACCTGGCGCAATAATGCGAATAGGCGGCTCACTTGCTTCCATGGTGCGAATCTGCACAGGTGAGGTCTGCGTTCTTAAAACCGGACGCGCGCCTGTCTCATCAGGCTCCAGATAGAAAGTATCATGCTCTTGGCGGGCCGGATGCTCTGGCGGAATGTTTAGGGCTGTAAAATTATAATAATCTGTTTCAACATCAGGACCCTCTGCGACGGAGAAGCCCATATCTGCGAAAATCGCTGAGATTTCTTCGATAGTGCGTGTCAGCGGGTGATACCGTCCGCCTGATACGGCCGGCACAGGCAGGGTCACATCAACAGATTCGCTTGCAAGCTTGGCAGCCAAAGCAGAGGCCTGCAAGATATCTGCTTTCGCAGCGATGGCATCAGCCACAATCTGCTTTACCTCATTGATGGCTTGGCCAAAAGATTTACGCTCTTCTGCTGGCATGGCACCAAGCTGTTTCAATTGCTCAGAGATCACACCCTTTTTGCCGAGGGCATCAACACGAATTCCCTCAAGCGTCGCGAGTTCTTCTGCCGCTTCAATTTGTTGTAGTAAATCAGATTTTAGCTGGTCAATCGCTTGCATCTTACACCTTACCTTGCTTCGTTTCGGAGAGCTTGACGCACCCGTCAAAGAGATAAAACCATCCCCAAAAATGCAGATGGGGCCGAAGCGACCCCATCTTTAACATCATGTCTTGTCGTAAGCTTAGGCCGCCTTGCGTGACTGTTCAACAAGGGCCGCAAAGGCTGCCATATCGTGAACGGCCATATCTGCCAACATCTTACGGTCAACTTCGATACCAGCTTTATTCAAGCCACCCATCAAAGATGAATATGTCATACCATGCAAGCGCGCAGCAGCGTTGATACGCTGGATCCAAAGCGCACGGAACTCACGCTTACGGACGCGGCGGTCACGATAGGCGTATTGGCGGGCTTTATCCACCGCTTGCTTAGCTGTGCGAATCGTATTTTTACGACGGCCATAATAGCCCTTCGCAGCTTTGATAACTTTATTGTGACGGGCGTGTGATGTAACGCCTCTCTTAACTCTTGCCATGTCTTATACCCCTTACGCGTACGGTAGAAACTTTTTAACGATACGCGCATCCGCATCACATAGAATCATTGTTCCACGTGCTTGGCGCTTCATCTTTTGTGAACGGCGGCGAAGGTTGTGGCTTAGGAAAGCAGCTGAACCGCGTACTTTACCAGTCGCTGTCGTACGGAACCGCTTCTTGGCTCCGCTTTTGGTCTTCATCTTGGGCATTTCATCCTCACTATTATCAAGGGTTTGCTTGTGATGGTGCCCATCTCAAGCCTGATATGGTCGGCTAGGCAGCCCTAATTAGCCTAACGCAACCGGAATTTTTAAGTCGTAGTGCTATACCGCTTGATGAAGAGAAAATCAAGCAACAAACAGCATTAGCACTAAACGGGTACCCATCAGACACCCACGCTGCGACGAAATCTTATTTTGGTGCGAGCACCATAATCATCTGCCGTCCCTCCATTTTCGGGTTGGCTTCGATTTTTGCAAACTCATCTACTTCGCCTTTGACGCGTTCAAGTAGCTGTGAGCCAAGGTCAATATGCGCCATCTCACGACCGCGGAAGCGCAAGGTGATCTTTACCTTATCACCGGCATCCAAGAACTTTTGCACCGCGCGCATTTTGACCTGATAATCATGCTCATCAATATTGGGGCGCAGCTTAATCTCTTTCACTTCGATGATTTTTTGCTTCTTGCGCGCTTCATTAGCCCGCTTCTGCGCTTGATATTTGAACTTGCCATAATCAAGGATTTTACAGACTGGCGGCTCTGCATTTGGCTGCAATTCAACCAAATCAAGACCTAGCTCAAATGCCTTATTCAAAGCATCGTCAATTGATAATACACCAAGCTGCTGACCTTCTGGGTCAATACATCTTACTTGTGAAACGCGAATCGCTTCGTTAATGCGTGGGCCTGTTGAAGCCGGAATCGCATCTTGTCGTGAACGTGCTATGAAACTCTCCTATATAACAGTTCATTCATCATTTTATCTCGCACCCCTATGCGCAACGACACGTTAACGCATTTATCAAGAAATTCAAGAGATGCCTTATATTTGCTAAGACCGCAGATCAGGTGCTAGCGCTTCCTGTGATAGCTCTGCCATGGCCTCAGCCAGTGACTTCACAATCTGATCCTTGGAGCCAAGACGACGCATGGCAACGGCCCCGGCCTCTGCTTCACGCTCACCAACAGCGAGAATGACAGGCACTTTGGCTGTGCTATGCTCTCTAATCTTATAGCCAATTTTCTCATTGCGATCATCAAGCTCAACCCGCAGCCCAGCATCACAGGCGGCTTCAACCACAGCCTGTGCGTAGTCATTCGCCGCTGCTGTAATAGGCGCCACAACCACCTGAACAGGTGCTAGCCATAATGGCATGCGACCAGAATATTGCTCAATCAGGATACCGATCCACCGTTCCATTGACCCCAAGATCGCACGGTGCAACATCACAGGGCGATGACGATTCCCATCTTCACCCACATATTCCGCATCAAGACGCTCTGGCAGAACGAAATCAACCTGCAAGGTCCCACATTGCCAATCACGACCAATCGCATCTGTTAGCACAAATTCTAGCTTTGGCCCGTAAAATGCGCCTTCTCCTGGATTCAAAGTTGTCTCAAGAGAGGCGGCTTTTGTCGCATCTGTGAGCGCGGCTTCTGCCTTGTCCCACACCGCATCTCCGCCGGCACGTACTTCTGGGCGGTCCGAGAATTTCACGCGAATATCCGTAAAGCCAAAATCAGCATAAACCTCTTGCAACAAGCTACAGAATGCCACTGACTCAGATGTGATCTGATCCTCGGTACAGAAGATATGCGCATCATCCTGTGTAAAGGCGCGCACACGCATGATGCCATGCAAGGCACCTGACGGCTCATTACGATGACAGCTACCAAATTCCGCCATACGCATCGGCAGGTCGCGATATGATTTCACACCTTGGCGATAAATCTGAACATGGCCTGGGCAGTTCATCGGCTTCAAGGCCAATGTCCGGTCATCTTCGGAATGGGCGGTAAACATATTTTCACCGAATTTTTCCCAGTGACCTGAGGCTTCCCAGAGGCTTCTATCAATCAATTGCGGTGTTTTAACTTCATTATATCCGGCGGCATCAAGCTTGCGGCGCATATAGGCTTCGATAGTCCGATATAATAGCCAGCCTTTTGGATGCCAGAACACAGAGCCCGTCGCTTCTTCCTGCATATGGAAGAGGTCTAGCGCGCGTCCTAATTTACGGTGATCGCGCTTTTCCGCTTCTTCAAGCATATGCAGATAGGCCGCGAGGTCTTTTTCATTCGCCCATGCTGTGCCGTAGATACGCTGCAACATCGGGTTATTTGAATCACCACGCCAATAGGCCCCTGCCACCTTCATCAGTTTAAACGCATGGCCTGCGCGCTTGGTTGATGGCAAATGTGGCCCACGGCACAAATCAATGAATGAGCCTTGTGTATAATGGCTAACAGTCTCGCCTTCAGGAATGGCTTCAACAAGCTCTACTTTGAACGGTTCATTCCGGTCTTGATAAAAAGCGATGGCCTCTTCTCTTGTCCAGACACCGCGTGTGATCTCTTCATCACGATCGACGATCTCATGCATGCGTGCCTCGATGGCCTCAAGATCGTCTTGTGTGAAAGATACCTCACGGTAAAAATCATAATAGAAGCCATTTTCGATGGCTGGCCCAATTGTCACCTGTGTTTCAGGGTAGAGCTCTAATACAGCCTCTGCCATGATGTGCGCGCAATCATGACGGATGATCTCAAGCGCTTTTTCATCACGATTAGTGATAAGAGACAAGCTCGCATCTTGTTCAATCGGACGCGTCAAATCCCAATCTTGGCCATCTACTGTGGCTGCCATAGCTGCTTTTGCAAGACCTGCCCCAATCGAGGCGGCAACATCATAAGGTGTGACAGCGCCTTCAAATTCTCTAATCGAACCGTCAGGCAGGGAAATAGCAGGCATGTAATCGCACTCCGATTTGGCTAATAATGGCGCGTAATATAAGGCAGAAGCGCCTCATTGACAAGAAAACACTAGCGGTCTGTCAGAAGCGCATCATAGATGGCCAAAGTCCGCTCGCACATTAAGGCTGTTGTGAATTGCTCTTCAATATGAGCCCGTGCCTTTGTGGCCCAAGCCTTTCGCTTACGTGGCCCGAGGGCAAGAGCTGTTTCCAGTGTCGTGGCAAGAGCTGCGACATCACCTGGCGGCACAAGAAACCCGGTTTCGCCATCTTGGATAGATTCTAGCGCGCCGCCATGACCAAAGGCCACCACAGGGCGTCCCATTGCTTGGCCTTCAAGCGCAACACGACCAAACGGCTCTGGCTCAATAGACGGCATCACCACCACATCGGCCAACATAAGCGAGGCAGGCATATCTTTTGACTGGCTGGCCAGGCGAATAACACCCGCAAGGCCAAGGCGCATAATCTGTTCTTCTAGCATTTCTTGGTATTTGTAAGGCCCGCCAGATGCCCCCAGAAGGACAAGCGTAAAATGCTTATCTGACATGCGTGAGACAGCATCTATCAGAATTTTATGGCCTTTCCAGCCAGTTGGGCGCGCTGGCAACATCATCACTGGTCTGTCATCTGGGAGCGCGAGACGCTGAGCCTCACTCACAATCCGGGCTTGTGTGACAGCAGCAGGATCAAAATAGGCAATATCAACCCCGCGTGGGATCACAGTGAGCTTTTCGTCTAACCCTGGAAATTTATGCTGATTTAAAATCGTCTCTTTTACAAAGTCTGAGATGGCGATGAGCTTATCAGCACGCAGAATTTTACGATTATAAAAACGCTTCAAAAACCAGCCAGCTTTGAATTTGCCATGAATTGTCGACACTGTTTTCAGGCCAAGTGCGCGCGCAGCTGGCAAAGCAATCCAAGCAGGGGCGCGTGAGCGGACATGCACAATATCAACGCCCTGTTCACGCAGATGCGATTTCAGCTGACGGCGGATACGGCCCCATTTGAACGGGTTTTTCACATGCACAGGCAAGGTGATATGAACGGCGCCAATACGTTGCAATTGCGGCACCAGCTGGCCGCCAGAGCTGATGACAACCGCTTTGCCCCCAGCGGCGATAATGGCCTTTGCCATCTCAATGGTGCCACGCTCTACCCCGCCTAGATCTAGGGCTGGGAGAATCTGTGCAATTACAGGCTGGCTTATCTTATGCGCATCAGATTTGAGGGACGCATGAGTTGAAAATTTTGTCATTGTGGCTTTGTCATCACATGAGCATCAGTTACATAGTAAGGCAGTGTTATCATAATTCTGAGCCATTAGATAGGATTAGGACCATGACAAATCGTTTTTTACAACGCCATGATGATGAAACAAATCAGAGCTACCAAATTGCCTATCAGAGCCGCAGCGGCAACGGCATTGGCATCGTCTTTTTATGCGGTCATGGGTCTGACATGTATGGCTCAAAAGCAGAGGCACTAGATGCTTATTGTGCCGCTCACAATTTGCCTTTTACGCGCTTTGACTATTTTGGACATGGTGAGAGTGATGGCGCCTTTCTTGACGGCACTATCTCTCGTTGGACAGAAGATGCGTTGGCCATTCTCGATGAGGTGACAGACGGTCCTCAGATTTTAGTTGGCTCGTCCCTTGGGGGATGGATCATGCTGAATGTTGCTGTTGCGCGCGCCCAACGCGTCGCCGGTTTGATTGGTATTGCGGCCGCCCCTGATTTCACAGAGCGCCTTATCTGGGATAGTCTTTCCCCCGAACAACAGGCTGACATGCAGGAAGCGGGCCATATCGCATTACCAAACCCTTATGCGGATGAAGATGTCATCTACCCCTATCACTTAATAGAAGATGGCAGGGATAATTTACGCCTGACAAATAGCTTGCCCATCACTTGCCCTATAACCCTCCATCAAGGGATGCAGGACCATGAGGTACCATGGCGCACCGCATTGGAAATTGCGGATAAGGCTGATAGCGACGATGTGACAATCAATCTTGTAAAAAGTGCCGGCCATCGTTTTTCATCAGAGGATGAAATTGCGGCTTTATTGGCGTCTGTCACGCAGATGAGGGATAAGCTCATGCAATCAGGCGAGGAAGATTAAAAATCTAGCTCCGCATAGTGACTTGCCGGCGCCATACCGATAAGCCTGTCCGCTAAAAGCGGGCGGAAGGACGGGCGTGACTTCATTTTCATATACCATGATTTCACGTCCGGATATTTATCCCAGGACACGTCCCCAAAATAATCCAGAACCGAGAGATGCGCTGCGGCATTTAAATCAGCAAGCGTCATCTTATCACCAGCAAACCAATCATGCTGACCAAGCAACCAATCAAAATAGCCAAAATGAATATGGTTATTGGCGATGGCTGTGCGGATGATGTCTGATGATACAGCCTGCCCTTTTTGGAATCGTTTTATTACACGCTCTGCCATTAAGGGGCCAGCCACCTCTTTGGTAAATTTACTATCAAACCATGAAACGAGCCGGCGGATTTCTGCGCGCTCTGCCGGCGTGCCTGCCAGCAAGAAAGCGCCGTCATGTGTCTCTTCAAGCCACTCACTAATGACCGTCGCCCCGCAATAGACACCGCGCGCCGCATCATCGAGCACAGGCAATTCCCCCGCCGGGTTGAGCCGCAACAAGCCCTCATCATACTCCCATGGCACCTTTTGGCGCAGTTCCACATCCCACTTATATTCAAGCAATTGAAGACGAATAAACCGAGACGCTGATGATAGAGGAAAATGATATAAAACAGGCATGTGGGTGCCTCGCATCACGAAATTAACTCAACAGGTTGTGCATGCTACTTTCTTATGCGCCCGTTGGCAAGATAGCCTTCACTCCCGGCATAAGAGGCGCGGCATCTTCTGCAAGCCATAATATCTGCAAGCGTTCTTCTTCAATGAAACCAGGCCAGAGAAATTCTGATGTAGAGGCTGAGACAAATCCAAATTGGGGATAGTAATCTGGCTCACCCGAGACAAGGATCGCGTGATATGCCATCTGTGAGGCGCGAGCAATGGCATGCGCCACAAGCGCTTTGCCAAACCCTTTGCCCTTATAGTCTTTTGCGATAGCAAGTGGCCCTAATAATAACGCTGACTTGCCGCCAAGCAAAATAGGCCAAAATCGCAAAGATCCGATAATGGCGCCTGCGTCTTCTTGGACAAAACACAACTCAGGCACCGCATCACCTTGGCGCAAATGCCAAACGGTACGGGCGTGGCGCGAGGGACCAAACGCCTCTGCCATCAACGCGTCAATGGCAGAGTCATCTTGCGGTATTTGTTGCCGAATTGACATGTGACAATCTGGGCGAGAGGCTAGCCTTAGCTAGCATCCCGCAAATCAACATCATCAGCCAAAGGATGAGGCAATGTCTCAAGCACCTCTTTTGGCACCACATGCCAGAAATGCCCCACCACCTTTGACCATTGATTTAACAATTTCTTGCCAAGGGCTGAATCTGTTTCTGCCACATGTGTTTCAATCATGCCTTCAAGATGCTTTGCCCAATAATCGGTGGTCACACGTGTGATCAACAATGTTTCAGGGTTTACATTATCCATGAAGGTGCCTGCTTCATCATAAATGAAAGCCATGCCCCCTGTCATACCAGCACCAAAGTTGGAACCAACCTCGCCAAGGATAATGGTCTCGCCGCCTGTCATATATTCACAGCCATTCGAGCCACAGCCTTCAACGATAGCCGTCGCACCAGAATTACGCACACATAGACGCTCACCGGCTTGACCAGCCGCAAAGAGCTTTCCAGCGGTTGCGCCATAGAGGACGGTATTACCAATGATGGTATTTTGTGCTGCTACGAACCCAGCGCTGTTTGATGGGCGCACGGTAATCATACCGCCTGATAGACCCTTGCCGACATAGTCATTGGCATCGCCAATCACATCAAGACGCAAGCCTTGCACCGCGAAGGCGCCCAATGATTGACCAGCTGGACCACGCAAACGCACATTGATCTGGGCTTCACTTAGGCCAGTCATACCAAATTTACGCACAATATGTGACGACAGGCGTGTACCAATCGCTCTTTGTGTGTTTTCGATATTGTAGGAGAGCTGCATCTTGCCACCAGTCTCTAGGGCTGATTCAGCATCTTTTACGATCTGGGCATCCAAAGTATCTGGCACTTCCACGCGTGGTGCCTTGATGTCACCGCCGCGCTGACCATCTGTGATGGCTTGGACAAGGATAGGGTTCAGGTCAAGATCATCCAATGCCGCATCACCACGAGACACCTGTGATAGGAGGTCCGTACGACCGATCACCTCTTGCAAAGAGGTAAAGCCCAATGAAGCGAGGATTTCACGCACTTCCTCAGCTACGTGCGTGAAGAGCTGGACAACTTTCTCTGGTGTTCCCTCGAACTTAGCACGCAGATCATCACGCTGTGTACATACCCCAACAGGGCATGTGTTTGAATGACATTGGCGCACCATGATACAGCCCATCGCCACCAAAGCCGCTGTGCCAATACCATATTCATCAGCGCCCAACATTGCGGCAACCACAATATCGCGGCCTGTCTTAAGACCACCATCTGTGCGCAAGACAACCTTGTCACGCAGATCATTCATGCTCAACACTTGATGTACTTCTGATAGACCAATTTCCCATGGCATACCGGCATGCTTAATCGATGATTGCGGGCTTGCCCCTGTGCCGCCACCATGGCCAGAAATCAAAATCGTATCTGCCTTGGCTTTCGCAACACCAGCCGCAATTGTCCCAATACCTGTTGACGCAACCAGCTTTACACAGACGCGCGCCTCTGGGTTGATTTGCTTCAGGTCATAGATAAGCTGTGCCAAATCCTCAATTGAATAAATATCATGATGAGGCGGTGGTGAGATAAGAGTCACACCTGGTGTTGAATGGCGCAATTTCGCAATGATGCTATTGACCTTGATGCCTGGCAATTGACCGCCTTCCCCTGGCTTAGCCCCTTGCGCAACCTTGATTTCAAGTTCCTGACAATTATTCAGATATTCGGCTGTCACACCAAAACGACCAGAGGCCACCTGTTTAATCGCACTTGACGGATTATCGCCATTCTCACGCAATGAGAAACGTTCTGGATCTTCCCCGCCCTCGCCTGAATCTGACTTAGCGCCAATACGGTTCATCGCAATTGAAAGCGTTTCATGTGCTTCTGGGCTCAGCGCACCAAGCGAGATACCTGGCGAGACAAGACGCTTGCGGATCTCTGTGATGCTCTCCACATCTTCAACACGCACCGCTTCGCCACCTGATTTAAAATCAAGCAGATCGCGCAAATTAACGGGACCCTGACGCTCAATGATTGAGACATATTTTTTCCAGCTATCAAATGAGCCTGTATCACAGGCATGTTGCATGGCATGGATCATTTGCCCATCAAAGGCATGGCGCTCGCCTGATTTGCGATAGCGCAGCAAGCCGCCCACTGGCAATAAGGTTGCCTCCCCGCCAAAGGCTTTGTCATGCATTTCACGCAAACGCTGCTCAATACCATTCAAGCCAAGGCCTGAAATACGAGATGACATTGGTGGGAAATAATGAGCGACCAAAGACCGTGAGAGACCAAGCGCTTCGAAATTATAGCCACCGCGATAAGATGCAATGACAGAAATCCCCATCTTTGCCATGATCTTCAAAAGACCATCTTCAATCGCTTTTTTATAATTGGCGACCGCCTGCGGCATGTTCAGACCTTCAAGAAGGCCTTTTTCCATCCGTTCTGCGATTGTCCATTCTGCCAAGTACGCATTCACCGTTGTGGCACCAACACCAACAAGCACGGCAAAATGATGAACATCTAGGCATTCGCCAGACTGTACATTAACAGAGGCAAATGTCCGAAGCTGTTGGCGCACAAGGTGCGAATGAACCGCCCCCGTTGCCAAAATCATAGGAATTGGCATACGGCTCGCATCGGCTGCCATATCCGTTAGCATGATATGCTCACAGCCGCCACGAACTGCGTCTTCTGCCTCTGACTGAATGCGATCAAGCGCTGGCTTCAAGCCATCTTCACCGT
>WTJA01000132.1:18069-23592 GCA_011524995.1 Alphaproteobacteria bacterium
TCTTCTGCCTCTGACTGAATGCGATCAAGCGCTGGCTTCAAGCCATCTTCACCGTCTGCCGCAGCAAAAGTACAATCAATCACAGCTGCTTTGCCGCCGAGATGGGCAATCAGCGCCTGCCAATCAGCATTGCTTAGCACAGGTGAGTTCAACAACAGATGATCACATTGCTCTGGCGCTTCATCCAGAATATTACCCAGATTGCCCAATCTTGTGCGAAGCGTCATAACATGACGTTCACGGAGCGAATCAATAGGCGGGTTTGTCACTTGCGAGAAATTCTGTCTGAAGAAATGATGCAAGCCGCGATAACGCCCTGACAAGACAGCCAACGGGGCATCATCACCCATAGATCCAATGGCTTCTTTACCACCCTCAGCCATTGGCTGAAGCAATAATTCCATATCTTCTAGGGTCCAGGCTGATAGCAACTGACGGCGACGCAGGCTATCTTTATCTGGCATATCTTGCTTGATCTTGGCTTTTGCCAAAAGCGCGTCCATCTTTTCAGAGCGCTGGATCCAATCACCCCAAGAGGCTTTTTCACTCAGGGCTTGCTTGAGTTCTGCGTCATGATAGAGCCGGCCTTCTGCTAAATTCACGCCGATCATTTCCCCAGGGCCAAGGCGGCCACGTTCTGCGACATCTTCTTCAGGAACAACAACCATCCCTGTCTCAGAGCCGCCGATCAAAAGACCTGATTTTGTCAGCGTGTAACGCATTGGGCGCAACCCATTACGGTCAGTCCCGCCAATTGTCCAATCACCGGCAAAAGCAGCGATAGCAGCCGGGCCATCCCATGGTTCCATCACAGCATTACAATAGGCATAAAGCTGCGCCAACTCATCATCACCATCAACATCAATGGCTTGCGGGATGAGCATTGATTTCACCATTGGCAAATCACGTCCGCCTGTGAGCATCAATTCAAACACCGCATCAAGCGCCGCTGAGTCTGATGAGCCCTTGGCGATCACTGGCTTAATATCTTCGATCGCTTCGCCAAAGAGCGGGCTTTCCATGCGATCTTCATGACATGCCATCCAGTTCATATTGCCGCGCACAGTGTTAATCTCGCCATTATGGGCAAGCACGCGGAATGGCTGAGCCAAGCGCCATGTTGGGAATGTATTTGTTGAATAGCGCTGATGATACACCGCAAAATCAGAGATAAAGCGCTCATCAAGCAAATCTGGATAAAAGGCTGTTACCTGTTCAGCCAAGAACATGCCCTTATAAATCAACGAGCGTGTTGAGAGCGAACAAATATAGAAATCTGCCACTTGCGCCTGCAACACAGCCTTTTCAATCCGGCGACGAATAATGAAGAGCTGACGTTCTGCCTCTTCGGTGGACAGCTCAACAGGCATAGAGAACATAATCTGTTCAATCTCTGGACGTGTGGCCATCGCCTTTTGCCCAAGCGCCTGCGTATTGGTTGGCACCTGACGCCAGCCATAAATCGCATAACCCATGGCCAGAATTTCTTGCTCAACGATACAACGGCATGTTTCTTGTGCGCTCAAATCTTGGCGCGGCAAGAAGACCATGCCCACAGCCAATTTACCGCCATCATCTTGATGGCCCGTGCGTGCAATATGCTCAATGAAGAAATCGCGTGGGATAGCGATATGGATGCCCGCACCATCACCGGTCATGCCATCTGCATCCACAGCTCCGCGGTGCCAAATTGACTGGAGGGCTTCAATCGCCGCATTCACAACTTCACGCTTTGGCTGACCATCAACTGACGCCACAAAGCCCACGCCGCAATTATCATGTTCCATTTGCGGGTCATAAATCCCAGCATCGCTGAGGCGTGTTTCATTTTCAAGGCGGCGTGAAATGTAAGCCTTTTGATCAAAATTCTTCTGTGTCATATCCGTATCTCCTATGACCTATCGGCTTAGCCGGCTGCCTTTGTTTCACCGCGTAATTCAGCTTGGATGTAAGCATCAATGCGTTCTGCGGCATCCCGCCCATCACGCACGCCCCACACAACCAAAGACGCACCGCGCACAATATCACCGGCGGCAAAAACGCCTGGTAAATCTGTCATCATGCTCTTCCAATCAATGGCGACCGTGCCCCATTTTGACACGCGCAAAGCTGGTTCGTTGAACATGGTTGGTAAATCTTCTGGGTCAAAGCCAAGCGCCTTAATCACCAAATCCGCCTTTAGCTCATAGGTCGAATCTTCAATGATTTGCGGAACCTGACGCCCTGTCTCATCTGGCTGACCCAAATGAATACGCTGCGCCAGCACAGCTTCAACCTTATCAGACCCTGTGAATTCTTGTGGGGCTGAAAGCCACTGGAAATCCACACCTTCTTCTTCTGCATTGGCCACTTCACGCTGCGAGCCTGGCATATTCGCCTTATTACGACGATAAAGACAGGTGACTGAATTGGCTTCTTGGCGGATGGCTGTACGGACACAATCCATGGCTGTATCACCGCCCCCAATCACAACAATGTTTTTGCCCTTGGCATCCAACATACCATTATCAAACTCAGCGACCTCATCGCCGAGTGACTTGCGGTTTGAGGCTGTCAGGTAAGACAGCGCTGGCACAACACCATCAAGCTCTGCGCCTGGCAAATCAATATCACGCGCTTTGTACACACCAGTTGCAATCAAAACAGCATCATGCTGTTCCCGAATCTCAGCAAAGCTGATATCGGTGCCGATATTGCAATTTAACTTGAACGTAATACCGCCATCAGCCAAAAGGCGCGCGCGGCGTTCAACGATATCTTTTTCAAGCTTAAAACCTGGGATACCATAAATTAACAACCCGCCAGCTCTGTCATAACGATCATAGATGGTCACCTGATAGCCGCGACGGCGCAGCATATCAGCTGCAGCCATACCAGCTGGCCCTGCCCCAATCACACCAACAGACTGCTCTCTCTCAATCGCTGGCGCAGCAGGCTTCACCCACCCATTTTCAAACGCGGTTTCAGTGATGTGCTTTTCAACGGCGCCAATCGTGACAGACTCAAAGCCCTTCTCAATGACACAATTGCCTTCGCACAATCTATCTTGTGGGCAGATGCGGCCACAAATCTCTGGCATATTATTTGTCGCAGCTGAGACCTCATAAGCTTCTTGCATACGATTTTCGGCCGTCAACATGAGCCAATCGGGAATGTTGTTATGAAGCGGACAATTTACCTGACAAAATGGCACACCGCATTGCGAACAACGGCTTGCTTGCTCTTCTGCTTTTGCTTTCGAAAAATCAGCATAGATTTCATCGAAATCCTTTGCCCGCTCAGCTGCCGTTCTTTTTTCAGGCATCTGCTTTTCGGTTTTCACAAATTGTAGCATTTTCGAAGACATGCATTCCTCCTTCTATAACGGCGCCGATAACAATCAATGGCGCTGCTATGTGCCATTTCCTTTTCACAAGGATTTTGATAATTGGACAACTATTATGACCTATTTTTTTGAAATGATCAAGTGGCAGCCTGTCGCAGCTGAAATCCCAGAAAAGATATCCAGTAAAATAGTTCCATTTTGGTACTAATAGGAAACCACTTGCGTCACCTCCTCGCCATCAGTAGGGTCGGCGCATGATGTTTGATTTCTCGCACCTCACAATTATCGCCCTTATTCAAGGTATCACCGAATTCTTGCCCATTTCGTCGTCGGGACATTTGGTATTATTACCTGCCCTGACCAGTTTCCAAGATCAGGGACAGATCCTCGATGTCGCAGCGCATTTCGGCACGCTCCTAGCGGTTATCATTTATGTATGGCGCGACATCGCAAAAATGGTTGTCGGCACCCTCACCTTCGGGCGACGCGAGCGTGGCGGCTTTTTGATGGCCTTGATGGTCATTTTGGCAAGTGTGCCTGTGATTGCAGTTGGGCTAGTTGTAGAACTTCTTGACCCTGCTTTTTTACGCTTAGCGATCACTGTGGCTGTCGCCAATCTCATTTTTGCAGGCTGGCTTTATCAGGCTGATACATCTTATCCGGCGGACAGAACCATTGACACGCTCTCCGTTCGTGATGCGCTGAAAATAGGCGTGGCGCAAATTTGTGCGCTTATTCCTGGCACATCACGGTCAGGTGTGACAATGACGATGGCGCGCATGTGCGGCTTTACCCGCGTTGATGCCGCGCGCTTTTCCATGATGATGGCTATCCCTGTTATCCTTGGGGCAACCGTGTTGAAGTCACGTCATTTTTTCACCGACAGCGCAGACGCGCCGATGAGTAGCGCCCTATTAGTGGCGGCTTTGTCTTGCGTTGCTGCCTTATTGGCCATTCGCTTTATGATGCGCTGGATTGAAAAAGCCGATTTCCGGATTTTTGTCTATTACCGTCTTGGGCTAGGCCTCGTGCTGCTGGCGGGCCTAGCGACTGGCATTATCTAAGCCACTATTTCGCAGCGAAGCGACCACCTGGGCGAAGATGCGCTAGGTAATCATCAATATGCGCCTCTACTGGCTGGGCCTCAATTCCCAAATCTGCCAGCGTTTTCGCAGATGATGACACAACATTATCCTGTTCGAGCAAATAGAGCTGATCGCGTGTCACAGGGGCAAAAGGCAACAACTGCATAATCGCCGCGACAGGATGCATCGCTGCAAAGGGGACAGATACCAATGCTTTCTTGCGTCCCACAGCGTCACAAGTCATTTCCATCAAACGCTTAAAGCTGTAGGCTGTTGGGCCGCCTAATTCATAAATCTCATTATCTGTTTCATGAGACATCAAAGCGGTCACAACAGCTTGCGCCACATCACCCACAAAGACAGGCTGCATTTGATTTTTCCCGCCGCCAATCACTGGCAAAGCAGGCGCAACCATGGCCATAGCGCCAAACCGGTTAAAGAAGCCATCGCCAGGGCCAAAAATGATAGAGGGGCGCAGAATCGTAACAGGCGAGAAACCGCGAAGCATCGCACGCTCTCCCTCTGCCTTCGTGACAGCATAGCGGCTCTTTGATTTGAGATCTGCGCCAATGGCTGAGATATGGACGATTTTCTTTACATCGGCGGCTTGCGCCATATCGGCGATTCTAGCTGGCAATTCAGCCTGTGTTGCGGCAAAGCTTTGCTTGCCCGATGGCGCTAAGATACCCACCAAATTAATAACATAGTCGGCAGGTGCAATAACAGATTGCAGCGTTGCATCATCAAGCGCATCACCGCCCACCGGTGTGATTTGCCCCACAGACCCAAGCGGCTTAAGATATTTTGCCTTATCAGCATTACGCGTTAGGACCAGCACTTTTGCCCCTTGGCGTGCCAGCTGTTCTACTACCGCACGGCCGACAAACCCTGCGCCGCCAATAACGGTAACGATCTTATCCTGTAGAGATGCCTGTGCCATGTTTGCCTCATTGCCGCTGCTATTGATATCTGGACTGCTTGTGCACCAAATATCCCCATTTTGTAAAGGGGGAACTGGTGAAGTAATGTGGATAAAGAGCTAGGCTGCTACTGCAACATCGCGTGCAAAGAAAATACAATCACCCTGCTGTTCTTTGATGGCGAAGCCTGCTT
>WTJA01000009.1 GCA_011524995.1 Alphaproteobacteria bacterium
CAGTTGGTTAGAGCGCCGGCCTGTCACGCCGGAGGTCGCGGGTTCGAGTCCCGTCACTCTCGCCATTTTTACCCGTTCGCCCAGCCTTAATTTGGTTGGGTTTTTTGTTTTTTAATGGGTGATATTTCCATGGTTCAGCCCTTGCATTTCCTCATACAAAAGACTACACATTACGCAATTTAGCACGGGGGCGACATTAGGTCGCAAAACATTCGGGGTGTAGGGTTATGCAAGACTATCTTGTGAATTATCTTCCGATTGCCATTTTTCTTGGTATCGCAATCGCTTTATCAGCGGCATTGGTCATCGGGTCGTTAATTGTTGGCCAAAGAAAGCCTGATAGCGATAAATTAACATCATATGAATGTGGCTTTGATGCGTTTGATGATTCGCGCAAGCCGTTTGATGTTCGCTTTTATCTGGTGGCCATCCTGTTTATTATTTTTGACCTCGAAGTTGCGTTTTTGTTCCCTTGGGCAGTGTCCTTGGGTGGGATCGGCTTATTTGGCTTTTGGTCCATGGTTTTATTCTTAGCCGTCCTAACAGTCGGCTTTGCTTATGAATGGAAAAAAGGCGCCCTTGATTGGGAATAAGCGGCATAGTGAGAAGCAGAGGTTATCTCAATGAGCATGAATAATTTAGATCTGAACACACCTATCCCACCAGGCAAAGATCAAGACATGATCTTAAATGCGGTGACAGATGAAATTGCCAATCGTGGTTTTGTGATTGCGAAAGCGGATAAGTTATTTAACTGGGCCCGCTCTGGTTCGTTATGGCCTATGACATTTGGTCTTGCCTGTTGTGCGGTTGAAATGATGCATTCGGCAGCCAGCCGCTATGATATGGACAGATATGGCATGTTGTTCCGTCCTAGCCCGCGCCAATCAGATGTGATGATTGTGGCAGGGACACTGACTAACAAGATGGCGCCAGCTTTGCGCCGTGTTTATGACCAGATGCCAGAGCCACGCTGGGTTCTATCAATGGGCTCATGCGCCAATGGCGGCGGTTATTATCACTATTCATATGCGGTTGTACGTGGTTGTGACCGTATTGTGCCTGTTGATGTCTATGTGCCTGGTTGCCCGCCAACCGCTGAGGCACTGATTTACGGTCTTTTGCAATTGCAGAAGAAAATCAGACGCACGTCAACAATCGCACGTGGTTAAGGAAAAGGCGAGGACATGGAACAAGTGACTTTCCCTCTCGATAGCGTGAAACAGGCGCTATCTGGCCTTATTGAAGATGTATCGACAGAATCAGGCGAAGTGGTTGTGCGTTGCGCATCAGCGCATATTATTGACGTGCTAACAGCGCTTCGTGATGAGCCGAGCCTTGCCTTCGACCAGCTCACAGATTTAACAGCTGTTGACTTCCCAAGCCGTCCTTATCGGTTCCAGCTTGTGTATCAAATGCTGTCAATCACACATAATTTACGCCTGCGTGTGCTTGTCTCTGTGCCAGAAGGTGATGTTGTGCCATCTGTCCGTCCGGTCTTTGCTTCTGCTGATTGGGCAGAACGTGAAGTATGGGATATGTTTGGTATTTTCTTTGCCGGCCATCCCGATCTGCGCCGCTTGTTGACAGATTATGGCTTTGAGGGACATCCCCTTCGCAAGGATTTCCCGCTAACAGGTTATGTTGAGGTCCGGTATGATGATACGCAACGCCGCGTCATTTATGAGCCTGTGCACCTCACACAAGAATTCCGTGATTTTGACTTCCTAAGCCCTTGGGAAGGTGTACAGCGTGATATTCAAACCGCTGATGATGAGCAGGAGTCAGCCACATGAGTGAAATGCAAATTCGTCCAATGACACTCAATTTCGGCCCGCAACACCCTGCGGCCCACGGCGTGCTTCGCCTCGTCCTTGAAATGGATGGTGAGGTGATCGATCGCGCTGACCCGCATGTGGGGCTGCTGCATCGTGGTACCGAAAAGCTGATTGAGAATAAGACCTATCTTCAGGCGTTGCCTTATTTTGACCGCCTAGATTATGTGTCGCCGATGAACCAAGAACATGCCTGGGCGCTCGCTGTTGAAAAAGCGCTTGGCATCGAAGTGCCAAAAAGAGCGCAATATATCCGTGTGCTTTATTGTGAGATTGGCCGTATCTTGAACCATTTGCTCAACCTCACAACATTTGCGATTGATGTGGGGGCGATGACGCCGCTTCTGTGGGGCTTTGAAGAGCGTGAGCATTTGATGGAATTCTACGAGCGCGCTTGTGGCGCTCGTCTCCATGCTGCGTATTTCCGTCCAGGCGGCGTTCATCAGGACCTGCCAGATGGCCTTACCGATGATATTGTAAAATGGGCAGATAAGTTCCCAGAATTCATCAATGATTTGGAAACCTTGCTGACTGAAAACCGTATCTTTAAACAGCGTACGGTTGATATTGGCGTGATGAGCCGTGAAGAAGCCTTGAATTATGGTATGACGGGCCCTTGTTTGCGGGCATCAGGCGTGGCGTGGGATTTGCGGAAATCACAGCCCTATGACGCTTATGCTGAGATGGATTTCGATATTCCTGTTGGTAAGACAGGTGATTGCTACGCCCGCTATTTGGTGCGGATTGAGGAAATGCGCCAATCATTGCGCATCATCAAGCAATCAATTGAAAACATGCCGGCAGGCCCTGTCTTGGCGCCTGACAATAAGGTCACACCACCACGGCGTGCAGATATGAAGAACTCAATGGAAGCATTGATTCATCACTTTAAGCTCTACACCGAAGGGTTCCATGTCCCAGAAGGTGAAAGCTACACAGCCGTAGAAGCGCCAAAGGGTGAATTTGGTGTCTATCTCGTAGCCGATGGCACAAATAAGCCATATCGCGCTCGTCTACGTGCCCCAGGCTATTATTTCATGGCAGCGGTAGATTTCCTATCACGTGGCCATATGCTTGCCGATTCAGTTGCGATTATCGGCTCCCTTGATGTTGTATTCGGTGAGATTGACAGATGAGCATTGATAAGCTGATTGCTGAAGACCAGCCTGCATCTTTTGCCTTCACAGAGGAAAATGAAGCAGAAATCGTTAAGATTTTAGCAAAATATCCAGAAGATAAAAAAGCAAGTGCGGTAATGCCTTTGCTTGATTTGGCACAGCGCCAACATCAAAACTGGATCCCAATGAAGGCGATTGAAGAGATTGCCAATCGTTTGGGTATGGCAGAGATCAGAGTGTTAGAGGTGGCAAGCTTCTATACGATGTATAACCTCAAGCCTGTCGGTGAGTTTTTCCTTCAGGCCTGCACCACAACACCGTGCATGTTGCGTGGGTCTGATGATATGATGCGTTGTATCAAAGATCGCTATGACATCGCGTCTGGTGAAACATCAGATTGTGGGCGCTTCACCTTGTTGGAAGTGGAATGTCTTGGCGCGTGCGTCAATGCGCCAATCCTTCAGGTGAATGACGATTTTTACGAAGATTTGGATTATGAGACCACTGGCAAGCTTCTTGATTCGCTTGAAGCAGGAACACCATTGCCTGTGGGATCTGTCAAGGGACGGCAAGGGTCAGAATCAGAGCAAGGGGCAACATCATTGACAGCCCTGAAAGCAGAAGCTGAGAAGGTGTGACATGCTGAATGATAAGGATCGTATTTTCACCAATATTTATGGCTGGCAGGATTCTGGCCTAAAAGGTGCGAAAGCGCGCGGTGATTGGGATGGTACAGCTGCTATCTTGAAACAAGGGCATGAGGCTATCATTGAAGAAGTGAAAGCATCTGGCTTGCGTGGTCGTGGCGGTGCTGGCTTCCCAACAGGTCTCAAATGGTCATTTATGCCGAAAGAAGTGGGGGCGCGTCCTCATTATTTGGTTGTGAATGCTGATGAATCTGAGCCTGGTACCTGTAAAGACCGTGATATTATCCGTCATGAGCCTCACAAATTACTAGAAGGCTGTGTGGTTGCTGGTTTTGCGATGCGCGCTCACGCCGCTTATATTTATATTCGCGGTGAATTTGTGAATGAAGCGCGCCGTCTTCAAGCGGCGATTGACGAAGCCTATGATGCGGGCCTGCTTGGTAAAAATGCGGCTGGTTCTGGCTGGGATTTCGATATTTATCTGCACCGAGGAGCAGGGGCCTATATTTGCGGCGAAGAAACAGCGCTTCTAGAATCGCTTGAGGGCCGCAAAGGTCAGCCACGTTTGAAGCCACCATTCCCGGCAGGGGTCGGCCTCTATGGTTGCCCTACAACGATCAATAATGTGGAATCAATTGCTGTTACGCCAACGATTATGCGTCGTGGCGGGGCATGGTTTGCCGGTCTGGGGAAAGAGAATAATACAGGCACAAAGCTATTCTGTATCTCGGGTCATGTGAATAACCCCTGTAATGTCGAAGAAGAAATGGGCATTCCGCTAAAAGAATTGATCGAAAAGCATGCTGGCGGTGTACGCGGTGGATGGGATAATCTGCTTGCTATCATCCCAGGTGGCTCATCAACACCGATGATGCCGCGCGATGTCTGCGATACGATGACGATGGATTTTGATGCGTTGCGTGCCGCTGGCACTGGTTTAGGGACAGCTGGTATCATTGTGATGGATAAGTCCACTGATATCGTGAGAGCGATTAGCCGTATCTCCTACTTCTATAAGCATGAATCATGCGGCCAATGCACACCGTGCCGTGAAGGTACCGGCTGGATGTATCGCATGATGGATCGCCTCGTACGTGGGGAAGCGGAAGAGTATGAAATTGATACGCTTGAGCAAGTCACACGTCAGGTTGAAGGCCATACAATTTGCGCCCTTGGGGATGCCGCTGCTTGGCCAATTCAAGGTTTGATCAAACATTTCCGTCCAGAGATTGAGCGTCGCATTGCCGCCCGCAAATCAATCATGGACGCAGCCGAATAATCGGGGCAGGGGGTAAGGATATGCCAAAACTGACCGTTAATGGTATCGAGGTTGAAGTCGAAGATGGCGCAACCATTTTGCAAGCATGTGAAGAAGCTGGGTTTGAAATCCCTCGTTTCTGTTACCATGAACGCCTTTCAATTGCGGGTAACTGCCGCATGTGTTTGGTGGATATGGAACGGGCACCAAAGCCAGTGGCATCATGTGCGATGCCAGCCGGCGATGGCATGGTCATTGATACCCAGTCAGACCGTGTGAAAAAAGCACGTGAAGGCGTGATGGAATTCTTGCTTGTGAACCATCCACTTGATTGCCCAATTTGTGACCAAGGTGGTGAGTGTGACTTGCAAGACCAAGCCATGGGCTATGGTCATGACAGCTCACGCTACGTTGAAAATAAGCGCGCTGTTGATGAAAAGCATATGGGGCCGCTCATCAAAACAGTGATGACACGTTGTATCCATTGTACACGCTGTGTCCGCTTTGCAACAGAGGTGGCTGGTGTACCGGAATTGGGTGCCATCGGCCGTGGTGAGAATATGGAAATCACCACCTATTTGGAAAAAACATTGGCCTCTGAATTATCCGCTAATGTCATTGATTTGTGTCCTGTTGGCGCTTTGACATCTCGCCCTTATGCGTTTGTGGCGCGTCCATGGGAACTGACTAAGGTTGAATCAATTGACGTGATGGATGCGCAAGGCAGCAATATCCGTGTTGATGCTAGAGCCAGCCAAGTGATGCGTATCATGCCACGCTTGAATGAAGCCGTGAATGAAGAGTGGATTTCAGATAAAGCTCGCTATGCTCATGATGGGTTGCGTCGCCAGCGTCTTGATACCCCTTATGTCAGAAACAAAGAGGGACGCCTTGAAAAAGCAAGCTGGGATGATGCCTTTGCCGCTATCGCAGGCCAATTGAAAAAGGCAAAAGCAGCTGGCACAGCAGCTATTATTGGTGACCAGGTAGATGCTGAGACCATCTTTGCCATGAAGTCATTGATGGATAAAATTGGCTCTGTTCACATGGATTGTCGTCAAGATGGTGCAAAGCTAAGCGCCAAAGCGCGGGCCAGCTATTTGTTCAATTCAACAATTGAAGGCTGTGATGACGCTGATGCTATTTTGATTGTTGGCTCAAACCCACGCATCGAAGCGCCTGTGATGAATGCGCGTATTCGTCGCAATCACTTGCTCAATGATGTGGCTATCGCTCATATCGGTGAAGCCGCAGATTTGACCTATCCTGTGTCACATCTTGGTGATGAAATCGCGGTATTAGATGAAATTGCCGCTGGCACTCATCCGTTTGCTAAGACGTTGGCTGAAGCGAAAAAGCCAATGATTATTCTTGGCATGGGCGCGCTTCGTCGTGCGGATGGCGCTGCCATTTTGGGCCGTGCGAAGCAAATTGCAGATGACACCGGTATGGTTGCATCTGACTGGAATGGGTTCAACGTGTTGCATGTGGCGGCATCTCGTGTCGCAGGTCTTGACCTTGGTTTTGTGCCAGGTAAGGGCGGTTATGATGTTGATGGCATTGTCAAACATGCTGAAGCGGGCGAGATTAAGCTGCTCTGGTTGCTAGGCGCTGATGAGGTACCAACAGCTGGTCTTGATAAGACATTTGTTGTTTATCAGGGCCATCATGGTGATAAGGGTGCGTCTGTCGCAGATGTCATTTTGCCAGGCGCAGCCTATACAGAAAAAGATGGCACTTATGTCAATTTCGAAGGCCGTGTCCAGCGCGCACAGCGTGCGACATTCGCGCCAGGTGATGCCAAAGATGATTGGGCCATTTTACGGGCCTTCTCAGCGGTGATTAACAAAACACTGCCATTTGATAGCTTTGAGGCTCTGCGTGAGGCAATGATTGAGGCTGTGCCTCATCTTGGTGATGTCGATGATATCACACCAGCGAAATGGGTGAAGTTTGGCGGTGCTGGCAAGTTGCAATCTGGCACAGTGCCGGCAGCGCTTGACCAGTTCTATATGACATGTCCTATCAGCCGCGCTTCTGAGACGATGGCAGAATGCCTAAAGGCTGCTCGTGAAGATGCGACATTACAGGCAGCGGAGTAAGCCATGATTGAATTTTTGACACAAGATTGGCTCATTCAGCTAGCACTTCTCTTAGGGCAGATTCTGCTCGTTGTTGTGCCACTTCTGATTGGTGTGGCTTATTTGACACTAGCAGAGCGCCGCGTCATTGGCTTTATGCAATTGCGCAAAGGCCCCAATGTGGTTGGGCCTTTTGGTTTGTTCCAACCTTTCGCTGATGCGCTAAAACTCATTGCAAAAGAAACTATCTTACCAGCTGGCGCTGATAAGGTTGTCTTTATGATTGCGCCAATCCTGACTTTTGTGTTGGCGGTGGTAGCGTGGGCCGTTATTCCCTTTGGTGAGGGGCTTGTGATTTCCGATATTAATGTCGGTATCTTGTATCTATTTGCTATCTCATCACTTGGCGTCTATGGCGTCATCATGGCGGGGTGGGCTTCAAACTCAAAATATGCCTTTTTGGGCGCGCTTCGTTCAGCTGCGCAGATGGTATCTTATGAAGTCTCGATGGGTCTTGTGATTATCACCGTTCTTCTTTGCGTCGGCTCGTTGAATTTGTCAGCGATTGTTGAAGCGCAAAAGACCATGTGGTTTGCCCTTCCACTTTTCCCGATGTTCCTCGTCTTCTTCATTTCAACATTGGCGGAAACTAACCGTGCGCCCTTTGATTTGCCAGAAGGGGAATCAGAACTCGTTGCGGGTTACTTTGTTGAATATTCATCTATGAGCTTTGCGCTCTTCTTCCTTGGTGAATATGCCAATATGATTTTGATGTCAG
>WTJA01000013.1:0-3137 GCA_011524995.1 Alphaproteobacteria bacterium
GCTGTTATCCTAGCCCTTAGCCTTGCAATGGCAGCGGCGGAAGCGCAAAGACGCGTCTGGCCCCTGCTCTCTCGCCTGGTAGAATTCAGCCATTCTCTCTTTTTACTTGTCCCTGCCCTTGTGCTTGGCACATCATTCTTTATTCTTTTGCGTTCCTATGTTGCGGTTTTTGACTATGGTTTTATGATCATATTAATCGGTAACGCGCTGTTATCGCTGCCTTTTTGTTATCGTATCCTGGCGCCTGCTTTACTCACACATTGGCATCAAACTGACAAATTATGCCACTCATTACGATTAGGCATGTTGCAAAGATTTCGTCTTATCACTCTGCCAGCACTTGGACCTGAATTTGCTTTTGCCTTTGGGTTATCAGCGGCTTTGAGTTTTGGTGATCTGGGGATTATCACCTTATTTGGCTCACAGAATTTTGAAACGCTGCCCTATCTTTTATTCCAATTTATGAATCGGTATGGCGCTGCTGAGGCTGATTTATTAGCCTTGGTCTTGCTAGGCGCCGCATTGGGCCTTTATTACCTGAGTTATGGGCTGATGAAGGCCTATCGAAACGCACTGGCGAGGTAGGTATTATGTTTGTCGCTGATACGATCATCATCCAATTTAACGACGAAAACAGCCAAATTTGCACAAGTTTTGCCGTTCAACCAGGGGAAATATGCGCCATTGTTGGCCCGTCAGGTGTTGGAAAATCAACCTTATTATCCACAATTGCTGGGTTTGATGCCCCAAGTGCTGGCGCGCTAACTTGGTGTGGTCAAGATTTATTGCCGCTTGCGGTATGGGAGCGTCCCCTCGCCTGCCTGTTTCAGTCTGATAATATTTTTACGCATTTATCTGTAAGACGCAATTTAGCCCTTGGTCTACCACAACAGCTTTCTGAAAAAGACGGCGCCATTGCCATTCAAGAGGTTGCTGAGAATTTAGGAATAGATGCCTTTTTAGATAGACCCGCATCAGACTTATCAGGTGGCCAGCAACAACGTGTGGGCCTCGCCCGTGCCTTATTGACGAAAAAGCCTCTCTTACTTCTGGATGAGCCTTTTTCAGCCCTCGACACACAGACAAGGGAGACCGCCATTTCACTAGTGCGGCGGATTACCAAAGACTATGATTTGGCTGTGATCCTCATTACGCATGATGAAGCTGATGTCACAGCCTTAGATGCCAGCTTAGTGCGGCTCAATCGCGAGCCTATCAGCTAGGCTTGGATGTGTATCAAATAGGCCTGTTGGCTTATCTGGACATGGCTCTTCACAATGTTGATGATACAAGGCTTCTAGCATCTCATCAAAAGCTGTGAGGTCATAATTCTGCGCTAATAGCCATTGGCGCGCTGTTTTGTCAGCTTCGACTTCAAACTCTCGTGAATAGCCGGAAAATACAAGATTTTCTGCCAGAAGTGCAGAATTATCGCCAAATTGAGAAAACCCAAAAGCAAGGTTAAGCAAGGAAAATAGGCCAGATCGAGCTAAATTTCGACGGTTATGTTGATGGTAAATATGCGCCGCTTCATGCGCCAACACCCCCATCACCCCCTCTTCTGAGGGGGCTAATGCCACCAGCTCATCAAGGATCACAACTGGCCCATCAGGCAGCGCAAACGCATTGGCACCTAATAACTCAGACCGCCTAAATAATAGCGGAATCTCTGGTGAAATACCGGCCTCTTCCTGAAAAGCGCGAAACGCATCTTGCAACGCTGTCTGCTCATTCTCAGAGAGATGAGAGGGCTCGAGCACCCAATTATCTAAGGTCGAAAGCGTAGAACGTGATAGATTGGCCACCACCTCATCTGGTATGTAGCGCGTTATAGAATCGGCAAGCCGCGGTAGGAGATAGACTGTCCCCGCCCATAAAATGACAGCTGTCAAAACACCATAAAGGGCCAGCATATACCAAGGGCCTCTTTCGGCTAACTCAAGCCGTTTTTGCCATTTTCCTCTTTCTAAAAAGGCTGGAAAATCTGTGGCTTGCACATAGACCTTGTGTCCACCAACAAAGGATATACGCCGTCTTTTTGCCCCTTCTGCGGGGCTAATGTCAGCAATAGGTAGTTTGAAGATGGCCCCTTTGACATCACAAATGACAGGATCGCCATTTATCCATCCATCAGGAAATGTGAGTGTCACAGGCGCTGTATCGGTGGAACGCGAAAAGATGAATTGCCCTTGCAATTGCTTCATATCACCGCGCTATACATCAATTGATAGCCCTTCAATTTCAGTTGCCTCTTCAAAAATTGAGAAACCACTTTTCTTTTGATGATCAATAAAGCCACGCATATCAGCAATTGGACGTACTTCAATCGTTTCCGTTAAATAGCGATAGCGCCTAATCACGGTGTAAGGATGCGCAAAGCCAAGCGTGACAATGTTAAGAATAAGATTGGTGAATAATATGTAAGCAAAGCGGAAAGATGATAATGATGACCGCATCCGAATACCGCCAGCTAAGTTCGCATGAGCCACCATAATATGACGCACAAGCGCGAAGTAAAAACCACTCGTCATATAAGCGACAAAGAAGAAAGCAAAAAAGGGAAGTGAGATAATGGCTTGCTGCGTCTGATCAAGCAAGGCGAGTAGCAAAGTGAATTCCTCTGTTGAAGTCACGTCAAACAACCCTGTGTTTGACAACATGCTATAGGCTGCAAACACAGCTGGCGCAACAATCAACGCTCCCATCACGAGGAAGAACACCAATCCTTTTATCAAAGCGAGATAAAAGGCACCAAGTGGCAAATCGGCTTGAAATGGCGCGGCGCCAAAGGCGTGGTTATCGACATAATGTTGTCGCAACGCTCTGGCAGCGATAGGTTGCAAGAGCCCCAGTGTCAAAACACTCAATAGCGGGTAAATCATAAAAATGACAAACGCTTTACCAAAGGTGCCATGCCAATCAAAGCGCACATCACGCCAGGTAAGGTAGCGGGCCTTAAATCCAAGCGACCGATTTAAAACGAACGGCACCGCTAGGGTAAATAACAACACCGACAGAACAGGCCCAATGACAGGGACAAGTTCAAAGAACCCGAGAGCGACTAAGGCGATAAACGCAATGAGGCGGCCGATAAATAATTGTTTGCCTGTTGCCAGAAATTCGAACCCTTCTTCAAG
>WTJA01000013.1:3237-7679 GCA_011524995.1 Alphaproteobacteria bacterium
GGCGGCCGATAAATAATTGTTTGCCTGTTGCCAGAAATTCGAACCCTTCTTCAAGGAACTCCGTATTGCCATAAAAGAAGCGAAGTGTCCTCACCTTCGCCCATGGCCCCCAAAGTCCTAGGGTAAGAAGAGATAGCAGCATATTCACGATCACAATGCCGTAATAGGCGCCAACGCCGCCCGTAAATTGCAGGGAGCTATAGCGTTGCACTTGCGCGCGTGACCCGGCCGGACCACCGCTAGATGCCCCGCCACCTGATGACGCAGGCGGCTTGCCCCCGCCATTCCCGGCAAAATCAAAAGGGCTTGGGCGTTTGGTGCCTGCTGAGAGAGCTGAGGCATCAATGGCCGTTGTCCGATGGGCAGCCCCTGATTGTCCGGCATTTGTAGCGGTTGGCTGTGGCTGATAACTAGCCTGCGCCTGAGGCGCTTGTGGTACGGCGTGAGGCGCTTGCGGTTGCCCCATTTGTTGCGGCATGGCCGGCTGTGGTGGCACGCTGGGCTGGGCTGGTGGCATGGGGGGTGTGGCTGGCGCGGCAGATGGTGTCGCAACAGGCTGCGCAAAAGGTGATTGGGCAGGAGGTGCCGTTGATACACCCTGCGGTGCATTTTGCGGCATAGGCGGCGTGGCCGCAGGTTGCGCAAAGGGGGACTGGCCAAAAGATGATAATGTCCCTGCGGCAGGAGATGGCGCATCTACTGGGCCGGCTTGTTGTCCCTGCGCTTGTGTCGGCTGCGGGGCTTGCGGCGCTGCGCCTCCCTTTAGAAACGGATTTTCCGGTTGATCAGACATACTCCCCGCCCTTTATCCCACTTGGATGAGTGGTAAGGTACCATTCGCGACGCAAAAGGAAAAGATACATTCGAACCATGCCCAAAAAGGTAAAATGACGGTCTTTTTCTTCATCACGCAAATGTGAATTCACGTTAACGAATAATTAATGGTTATATGTGATTATCAATTTTGTCAGGGCGAACACACACTCCCACGCTCTGGCAAAGTGAGAAGAAACGCAGTCCAAGAGGAATGTTATGTCAGTGATAAATGTAACTTATTTCAAAGCGATGACAGTCAAAAGTGAGAAACGAGTTGTATCAACTATTGGCCATAACATTCCTCAACTGCTTGAAACAGCTGCGCAAAATATGTTGAAAGATGAATTCTATGCCTGTTTTACAGCGCCAGATGGCCAAGTCATAGCGCTTGATAGGCATGCGCAATTCGTAATGGTGTAATTTCCTCCTCCTCCCTCCCCAAGCGTGATGCCATTACGGATGGAAAGGCCCTATCTCTTCGGAGATGGGGCCTTCTTCTTACCATGCCTCAAGATTTAAAGGACCAATCGCCTCTGCTGCTTTTCCGCGCAAGAAAACAAGTGTCACGGACCCCACTTCAAACCCAAATTTAGTCAGGCGCGCGCGATTAATCGCAACATGGTCATCTTGCTGGTAAATCCAATCATCAAAGGTAATATCATAGCTGGCATCCCCCACTGGCAGCGCAAGCGAATAGCGCCAATGCAAAGCATTACCAGCCACCTCACCTCGTGCGACACCATTAATATCATCCGCGCGCCCTTCATAGAGGGTAACGCCCTCTTCTGATTGCCCTAAATTCTGAATGACCCACACGCGGCGCTGTGTTTCGCCATCATCATACAGAAAATCTTCTTCCAACGTCAGCGTATCGCCCGCCACTGTGCCAAGAATATTCACTCGGAATTGGCGTTTAAGAGATTGCGTGTAATCTTCGAAAATACCATAGGCTATCACATCCCCTTCAAAAAACGCCTCTAAATCAAGCGTTGGGGCTCTATCTGACACATCTTTGATATTTTGTGCCGCACAGGCAGACAAGGTAATGAGTAAGCCGAGAGGGGCAAGCAGTGAGGCAAGGCGAGCAAACATAACGGACCTTTAAAAATTTGTTGATATATGTGCTTTTACGCAACCGCCAAAAAAGAAGATGCCCCACCTACCCAATAAAAAAGAGGGCAAAATGCCCTCTTCCCTATCATATGAATTGGTCTGTGTCTTAGCTTCCGCCGCCAGCGCCTTCAATGGCCGCTGCTGTTTCCTCACAGTTTGAACCACCGCCTGCTAAACAATCTTCAAGCGAATCAAATTGGAAGAAATTATCAAGCCCGCCTTCAATCTCTGACAATTCATTTAGCGTTTCATTAATCTCAGCTGCAAAGCCTTCTTCAATCAAGCTTTCAAGCTCTGCCGTAATTTGTTCGAATTCTTCTTGCGGTAGGTCAGAGATAATAGTGTTCACAGCGATTAGATTATCAAAATCAATCCCCGTCTCTTCTGCAACAGTGGCGATTTCTTGTATCACCTCTGGATCCAGCCCTTCCAGACCTTCAGCTGATACAAGCTGCTCTAACGGTATACCAGCTTCTTCTGCCAAAGTTGTCGCATTTTCAACGTCAGCAAGGGTCAATTCTTCAACGCCCGTAACATTTTGAATCACTTCATCGCCAATGATTGTTTTCATCTGGTCGTTTGATTTGCCACGAATATCATTAACAGGCACATAAGTGATTGTGTCCCCAACGACAACAAATACGCTGCTGCCACTTAAGCCGGCAATATCACCACCGCTTTGCGCACGCGAAATGAGCGCTGCCTGTTGTTCTGGTGAGGCACCATCATACACATTGCCGTCAGACCCTAACACCTGGCCTGATTTCAATGTCAGTGCCTGCGCAGAAGACAGGGCTAGCGCCCCTGCTGCCAAAGATAAAAGAACATATTTCATAACATCTCTCCTTGCTATCATAGGGGTGAGATTGTGCAACATCACACCTTTATATAAGGGTAATATAGGGTTTTCTAATTTTCAATATACGAAAAGATCGTCTATTTTGATACACAATTAGACCTTTTCCTATAGTGGAGGTTATCCAGCATGGATTGGCATCAGCTATCAGATGACGATATTATTGATATAATCTCGCCTCTTATAAATTCTTGTTTGGAGGGCTCAACAACACGCGATCATGCCAAACATGTGGCGGACTTCACACAGAGATTAAAAGTTATCGTGACAGAGGAAAATTTATCCCGCCAATGTGACGCCTATCAAGAGGAATTAGGGTATTTTAAAGAGTGGCATCTTGTGGCCCTCTTCCGCAGAACACACTCCCTGGCAGCAACCTGGCGTCTGTCTTTTACAAAAACACATGATGAATATGTCCTTGAGGCCAGTTTTGTCTACCGCGATGGACGGTTACAAATTGATCATTGCATGATTTTCTAGTGTAATAGACAAAAAGAGGATCAACTCATGCCACTTTTCAAAATATCCGGAGGCTTTGCGGTATCACTCATGATCATGATGGGGCTACAGCATAGTGCCAAAGCTGACTCCTTCCCCAAAGGCGATTATGATTGTACGCCATCAGTCATTTTTCAATTCGATGATAAGGGTGAGAGTTTTGGTGTTGCCGCTGTATTATCCACAGATACCATTTTCCGCAAATTACCATCTGAGCCTGGTGCCACGTTGGTGTATCAGGCTGGCGGGGCTAGCTACTTAATTGACGCATTAGAGGATGATTTTAGCCGGTTTAAATACCGTGTCGTTTATTCCGGTGATCTGCGCACATTTACAGGGTTTTGTAAGCCGTTAGAGGCCCAATAAAAAAGCGCTCAAAGCAAGGCTTTGAACGCTTTTTAAAATGGTGAGCGGTACAGGATTCGAACCTGTGACCCAGTGATTAAAAGTCACTTGCTCTACCAACTGAGCTAACCGCCCGCAATCACCATAATGGCACACGCGATGAACGCGATGGCCGGAAAGTAAGAGATGTAAAACGGATAATCAAGCATTTTTCACATGATTATGACGTTTTTTTAGATATTGGTTATTTTCCGATTTTTGCCTTCACGGCCTCGGCCACTTCTGGACAGACAAATGAGCTGATATCTCCGCCATAAGCTGCCACTTCTTTGACAAGACGAGACGCCACAAAATGCTGCTGCTCAGGCGCCATAAGGAAAATGGTTTCAATATCTGCATTTAACCGTTTATTCGCACTTGCCATCTGAAATTCATATTCAAAATCGGATACTGCACGCAACCCACGAATGAGGATTGAGGCCTGTTCGGCCCGCGCAAAATCAGTTAGCAAATTATTAAATGTCTTTACCGTGACATGATCTGGCATATCACCATTTTGTATATCTTTATCAATAACTTGCGAGACGATATCAAAGCGCTCTGACACTGAGAATAGCGGGTTTTTACCCACATTTTCAGCCACACCAACAATCAAATGATCACAGATACGTGCGGCACGGCGCATAATATCATGATGCCCTAGGGTCAGCGGATCAAACGTCCCTGGATAAATAGCAACATGATGTGCCATCCCCTACTCCTGCCCCTCGTCAGGCGTTGCCTCACTCGCTGTTGCCTCTACCCCCTCTGATGA
>WTJA01000012.1 GCA_011524995.1 Alphaproteobacteria bacterium
CCTTGAATCCTTGCCTGCTAGGCGCCGTCATCCCCAGTCAGATCCTGAGGCGCCTGCAGGCTCTTCGGTTGGTGCCAGGGTTGGCTGGGCAGCCATTGATGCCGTTTGTGTCCTTCAGTGTGCCCGCCGGCCCCAAGGCATGAGGATGGTGGGCAGAGTTCCTCCCTCCCTTTGCTCTGCTTGGGCTACAGCTCTCGGTGACGTGCTCCGTCGTTGGCACATGGCTGTGGATGATGGAGAGACAGGGGACGCAGCTAGGGCACTCAAGTGGTTACTCCTCCTTCCACAGCTGCTGTTGAGAGCCCCACCAAGGGGCGGCATCAGGGGCCAGTATCCCTTACCGCGTCGCTTCACAATGTGGGCAGCCAGGGACTATGGAGGGCTGGTTCGCGACTGGCTGCGGGACTGTGCTGGTCTCGCTGCTGCCCGCCGGAGGGCTGCTGGTAGACGTGGCGTTGGTCCGGTTGACTCTGAAGATTCTGCTCTATTACAGCGCGTCTTGCGCTTAGTTCGAGAGGGAGAAATATCTCGTGCTGCTGGTCTACTGGAATCCTTCGGCCTGGGCGACCTGTCTGATACCCTGGTCTTCGAACAGCTTGCTCAGAAACACCCAGAGCGCACCAGGGCCATCGATGCTGCTGTCTACCGCTTGGAGGTACCTGATCCACTGCAGGTGGACATGAAGCCTGTCCTTATGACCCTGCGCCGCATGGTTGCTCCTGGGCCGGGGGGACTACGCAATGAGTACCTGCGGTGCCTTGTGGGGGAGTTCGCCCCCGGAGCAGCGGAGGAGACCGTGAAGCTGCTCGGTGTCTTTGGATCCGCTATGGCTAACGATGAACTCCCTTGGTGGTTTGTCTGCGCCTTTTGCTCTGCTGAGTTAGTGGCCCCGATCAAGCGCAAGCCGGAGCCTGGTGCTACCCCAGATGTCAGACCTATCACCGTGCAGGACACGCTCCGCAAGTGTGTGGGCAAAGCTGTTTTACAGCGGCTCGCTGGAGACTATGATGCTTACCTCGCCCCGCAGCAGCTGGGTGTCGGTGTTTCCTGCGCTGATAGCAAGCTCATCCATGGTCTCCGCTTGCTGCTGGAGCTCAACCCTGGCTTCATCCTAGTGTCCATAGACATAGTCAACGCCTACAATGCAGCCTCCAGGGCTGCCATCCTGCATCGTCACATGGAGGTTCCTGACCTCCGGGCAGCGGTCCCCTACCTTCGAGCAGAGCTCAGCGCTGCCACATCTGTATACGCTGGCGGGAAGGCTATTCTTAGCGATGAAGGCGTCCAGCAAGGGTCCCCTATCGCGTCAGCAGCCTTTGCGGTTGCCATCCACCCTGAGGTCAAGGCTGCGGATGAGGCTCTCGCAGCTCATGGCGGATGCGCAAGGTTTGGCATGGATGATGGTTACCTTCTGGGTCCTCCTGATGTGGTCTTTCATGTCCTTGGCGTGCTGGAGAGGGATCTCTTGTCTAACGTGGGGTTGGTGCTCAATGTCCGTAAATGTCAGCTCCTATGTGGTCCTGGGGTGGATGCTGAGACGGTTCAGCAAGATGCTCCACCTGGTCTCAAAAGAGGCAGCATTGCTCTCCCTGATGGTGGGTTGGCTTACGGTGTCACGATCTTCAATGTCCCTGTGGGCGACCCTCAGTTTGTGCAGGAATTTCTCAGGCGCAAAGCTGACAAGATCGTGGAGGCTGTGGACATCCACTCTCGCAGGCTGGCCCACTACTCTCACGAGCTCTGGACCATGCTTCATTACTCTCTCCAGCACCGAGCTACTTACTGGCTGCGCAACATGCCGCCGGACGACCTGCAGAGCTTCTGCTGCACTGTCGATGAGGCAGTACTCAAGTGTGCTTCGGCTGCCACCCTCTGCTCCTTCCCTGCTGCGTCCTATGCGCACCGGCGGCTCTTCCTCCCAGCTAGGCTACGGGGAGGTGGTCTGCGCCTAGCACTACATACCTGCAGTGCCGCATATGTGGGGGCTCTTCATGATGTGCTCCCTACCTTCATTGATCGCCATGATGAGGAAGACCGCCTCATCCC
>WTJA01000047.1 GCA_011524995.1 Alphaproteobacteria bacterium
GCCTGCGCCAGAACCTGCGCCAGCGCCAAAGCCTGTTGATGTGGCAGCTGAGATTTTGCCTGATAAAAATCAGCCAGAGATAAAGCAGGAGCCGAAGCGCAGCGTGCCAAAACCGCCACCACAACGGCCAAAGCCGCCAAAGCCAAAAGCAGAGCCAAAGCCAGAGGTAAAGCCGGCACCGAAGCCGAAACCAAAACCGAAGCCAAAGCCGGATTTGTCAAAGGTGAATAAGCTCGCCAAAGCCTCAGAGCAGGATAAAAAGCGGCAAGAGGCTGCCACAGGTGTCCTGCAAAACTTGGCTAAGATCCAAAAGGCACAAGAAGCGAAAAAGGCACAAGAGCAAAAGGTCAAAAAACAAGAGGCACAAAGCAATGTGGCGTCAAACCTGTCTAATGTGATCTCGCAGGTGAAGACTGACAAACCATCAGAGGCCGCTACAGCGCGGATTACGATCTCTGAGCTCGATCGTTTGCGCCTTCATATTTCAAGCTTCTGGAATCCGCCTCCTGGCGCTGCTAGTGCTGACAGGTTGAAGGTGGATATCTATGTGCGTCTGGAGCCTGATGGCACTGTGCTTGAAGCCAGTATCGAAGATACCAAACGCTATAATGGAGACCGTGTGTTCCGCGCGGCAGCCAACGCCGCTTTGCGTGCGGTGCTGGACGCGTCACCATTGCCATTGCCAGAAGATAAATATGACCAGTGGAAAGAATTCATCTTCGGGTTTGACCCACGCTTTATTTCAGGTTGAAACATTGCGTGAAATCAGGACAATATGACAGGCCGCAACATGCGACGCCTATCGGAAAAGGGATAAAATCAATGATGCGTCATCTTACCATTTTCGTGATGATCCTGTCATTTATCGGCAGCCCCATCTCAACGTCATTGGCGCAAACTTTGCGTCTTGATATCACCGATGGACAAGTGGCGCCTATTCCGATTGCGATTGCTGAATTTACAGGGCTTGATGGCCAGCCAAGTCAGGTCGGGCGTCAAATCTCACAAATCATTTCCGATGATTTAGCAAGCTCGGGCCAATTTAAGCCTGTTGATTCGGCGGCTTTTATTGCACCGCCTGAATCCCCGAAATTGCGCCCAGACTTTAATGATTGGACCCCGCTAGGCGTCAAGGGGCTTCTTATCGGCTCTGCCTATATCGATGATAGCGGTGCCCTGCAGGTTGAATTTGTACTGTGGGATGTTGTCGCGCAGCGTGATATCACCGCTGGCGGAGGCGCAGCAGCGCGCGAGGGTTTGCGCCGCCTGTCCCATCAGATTGCCGATTTTGTCTATGAGGAATTCACAGGTGATGCTGCCTATTTCGATACACAGATTGTCTATGTGTCTGAATCAGGGCCAGCGGATAAGCGTGTGAAACGTCTCGCCATCATGGACCAAGATGGCCATAATCATCGCTTCCTCACCTCAGGCTTTGATTTGGTGCTAACCCCTCGTTTCTCTGCAACGGCGCATGAAATCGCGTATCTTAACTACTTTAATGATGAGCCAAATGTCTATTTGCTCGATGTCGCAACAGGCAGAACGGAACGCGTTGGATCCTTTCCCGGGATGACATTTGCGCCGCGCTTTAGCCCAGATGGTGACGCACTGATCATGTCGCTAGCCGAAGATGGCATGACAGATATTTATGAAATGGATCTGAAGACGCAAACCATTGACCGTCTGACGAGATCGCCGTCTATTGATACATCACCCTCCTACAGCCCTGATGGCAGCCAGATTGTTTTTAACTCTGATAGAGGCGGAAGCCAGCAGCTTTATGTGATGAATCGCAATGGCAAAAATGTGCGCCGTATCAGCTATGGTGATGGCCGCTATGCCACGCCTGTATGGTCGCCACGTGGTGATATTGTGGCCTTTACCAAAATGGTGCGCGGTGAGTTTTATATCGGTGTGATGAATGTCGATGGGTCTGGTGAGCGGCTTCTCGCCCGCGGCTTTTTGGTTGAAGGACCGACCTGGGCACCAAATGGGCGTGTGTTGATGTATTTCAAACAAGAGCCTTTGAATGAAGATGGCACAGGCGGTGAGGTGGCGCTCTACCGTGTAGACATCACGGGGTTTAATGAGCGCCGTATTATTACCCCAGCTGACGCTTCTGACCCGGCTTGGTCACCGCTTTTGCGTTAGCCAGCTATCTCTATCCTTGCCTTCTTCTCATATTATTGCTATGCGGTGGGGCAAGTTATGCCATTATTTAGGGGCTGATCGGTTTTTCTTGTTGAATTAAGCCGCCTTTTCCCGAATAGTGGAACAAGTTTACGCTCGACTGATCACCGGGCGTGTGAAATCGCGATTTGACAGGCCGCTTGATGGTCTGGTCATATTATTGGGAGCAACATATGTTCAGACCTCTACTTACATTAGCAGCCGCTACCTTTTTGCTAGCCGCTTGTGAAACAGCTTCAACTATTTCTGAAGAAGCCGCCAGCAGTGCAGATTCAGGTGCCACAAGCGCCTCATCATCTTCAACAAGCACAGCTTCTGAAGCCTCATCATCAACATCATCATCTTCAGCTGCCTCAGCTGCAGCAGCAGAAGCCTCAGCGCTTGAGCAAGCACGCGGCGAATTGATGACAATCGGTGATACTGTCTTGTTCGGCTTTGATTCATCAGCACTTTCTGCAGATGCAATGGCTACTTTGGACAAGCAAGCTGCCTTCTTGAACGCTAAGCCAGCCTTGCGCGTGAAGATCGAAGGCCATGCTGATGAGCGCGGCACAAGAGAATATAACCTTGCTCTTGGTGAGCGTCGTGCCTCAGCCACACGTGACTATTTGGTTGCACGCGGCGTTGATGGCTCACGCATCCGTATCGTATCATACGGTAAAGAGCGTCCAGCTGTTGTTGGGTCAAACGAAGAGGCATGGGCTAAGAACCGTCGTTCTGTGACAGTTCTTAACTAGTCCTCATCTTCATAGATGGAAAAGGCCTTGTATTCACAAGGCCTTTTTTTTGCCTTAATCATTTTGCACATAAGAGTTTACTGCCGAAAAAATAGCAGGGAATGTGTGAAACACTTTATCCCACTCACTATTTTGCTATAGTAAAGCCAGTCTGAAGTTCGAAAAGGGTTTGTTATGTTTGTGCGCCAACTTTCTCCATCACGCGCTCTCCTTGCTATGATATGTCTTGTGCCTGTCATGCTGATAGCCAGCCTATCGCCATCATTTGCGCAATCATCAGACTCAAATGCGACATTGCTGGCACGCCAACAAATGCGTCTGAATAATATGGAAGACAGCCTGAAAGATTTGCGTGGGGCAATGGAAACAGAATTGCGCACCATACGCTTACAGATTGAACAAATGACTGGTTCAACTACGGCAAATAGCTCAGCACAAGCGGCGTCTCTGAAGGATTTGAAAGCCCAGATTGCTGAATTATCAGATACATTAGATATTTTTAATCAACGCTTGCGTCGCTCTATCGAACTATCATCAGATGTTGAGTTTCGGGTGCTACGGCTAGAAAAGCGGATGCAGACCCTGTTGAATCTCTCTGGCGATAACCTTGCAACGGCTGTCTTGCAGGATGATGCCATCGCCCAAGGGGATAACCCGTCTGTGGCATTGAGCCGTGATAATGATACCGGTGGCTCTACTTGGACAGTTGAAAAAGACGAGGCTGTCGCAGAAGAGCTGGCTAAAGTGACGCCTGCTGACAATCAAACAGATGATAATACGACCCTTGCTGCCACTGAAGCTACAGCAGAGGCCGCAGCCGACCCAGTCACCACTGATAATGAAACAGTCACGCTTGCCGCAGGTGATGACCAGCCAGCAGGTGAAGCGGCCGCTGTTGAAGAGGTGCCAGAGGCAGTCGTCTCTGTTCTGCCAGAGGGAAGCCCAGAAGAGCAATATCGCTTTGCGCTAGGCCGCGCCTTGCAAAATGATCTTGAAACCGCCGAAGCCGCATTTGCGGAATTCCGCACAACCCATCCTGAACATGAACGCTCTGCCGATGTCCTCTATTGGTTGGGGCGCGTGCAATTCATCCAAGGTCAGTATGAGAAATCAGCCATGACCTTTACTGAATTCAACTCTGAATATCAGTCAGATTCACGTCTACCAGATGCCATTTTGATGATTGCTGAATCAGTGGCGAATTTTGCAACGGCCGAACAAGCCTGCCAGATTTTCAAAGATTTGCCACAATTGCTTGACCAGCCACCTGAATCTTTCACCAAGCGTCTTGATGAGCTCAATCAAAAAGCGGCCTGTGCCACTTCCTAAGGGACAGGCCCAGCTTACTGCCGATACTGATCGGCTCGCTCGTTCTTTATCTCGTGATAAGCGAGGGAAAACCTGGTTTATCGCTTTATCTGGGGGACCAGATTCGCTCGCGCTTGCCTATGTGCTTGCAAAATTAGCGCCGCAACATAACGCGTCAGTGACAGCCTTGATTGTCAATCACCGCCTGCGTGCCAATGCCACCGAAGAAGCCGAATTTGTAGCACGCACCGCCCAGAAGATGGGTCTTGAGGCGCAGATCCTGACTGTGACGGCGCAACCGCCGGAGACGGGGCTGGCCGCATGGGCGCGCGCGCAGCGCTACCAGCTTCTGTTATTTCATGCACGGGCGCAGCGCGGTGTGATTTGGTTGGCGCATCATGGAGATGATCAGGCCGAGACGGTGGCGATGCGCCTCGCTCATTATAGCGGTCTTGCCGGTCTATCAGCGATGAAAGAGATAAGCTATCGCGCTTTTGTGCCCCTCTTGCGGCCAGCATTGGCTTATCCCAAACAGCTCTTTTATGAGATTTGTCAGGCGCATCAGCTGCCTTTTATTGAAGATCCAACGAATCAGAATGAGGATTATGAAAGGGTGCGTTGGCGCCGGTTTTTTGACGCGGCACCACAGGCAAAACAAGATTGCCAGAGGCTGCAAAATCTGGCGCAACGCCTGACATCGGTGAAAGAGCGCAGCGTGCAAGACTGGGTCAGGCAGCATGAAGTGTGCGCGGCTCATCCTTTGCAATCTTTATGGATGTGTTTGCCTCTTGCCGCCTTTGAGGCGCTATCGCTTGCTGAACAGCGTCATGTGATGAGCTATGTCATCCATCATATTGGGCGGACACCTTATCCGCCATCTCCGCACGCGATTGACAGGGCGAACAAGCGGTTGCATCAGACAGGATATGCGACAATTAGCTACAGCCTATGGCGCAAGGAGGGCGACCGACTCCTTATTTTGCCAGAAAGTGGGCGGCGCCGCCCTTTGCCCTCACTATCAGCTGGCGATGAGTTTATTTTTGAAGATAGGCTTTATCTGCGGAGTGCCAGCCCAGGACAGCTAGTTGCTCTTGATGATGCGGTATGGGCCAGGTTGCCATCTGACGACCCGCTGAGGCTTGCGCTGACAGGTGCGCCGGCAGAGGTGCGCCGTATCTTTGTCGCTTTGCATCCCCTTGACGAACGAGGGGGGAATACCCACATTAAGGGTACCGTCACCAGAGATGGGATCCTTCAAGAGGATTGGCCAGAAGAAGGGCTTGCGCTCTACCCTATTGGCCGGTTACTTGAAACACCATCTTAGCGCAGTCTCACAAAGTACCATGCCTTTTGGGGTGTGAATTTGTTACAATATAAGGTTAGCCCACGTGAATAATCTCGGTCGCAACATTTTTATTTGGATCATCATCGGCGTTGCGGTGATGTCATTATTTAACTTGTTTCAAAATCCGACCTCAAATACGGCTGGGCGGAATGTCGCCTATTCTGATTTGGTTGCGACGATTGAATCAGGTGACGTAGAACAGGCGATCCTTGAAGGGCCAAATATCACGGCGATTACCAAAAGTAATCAACAGGTCAAATCCTACGTCCCAGAAGGCGCTGACATTGTATCAGTCTTAACAGATAATGATGTGCGTATCGAAGCGCGTCCCGATGAAAGCAATATGCCAGGCTTTTTCTCTGTGCTGCTGTCTTGGTTCCCAATGCTGCTCTTTATCGGGGTGTGGATTTTCTTCATGCGTCAAATGCAAGGCGGCGGCCGTGGCGGCGCTATGGGGTTTGGGAAATCACGTGCCAAATTATTAAACGAAGCGCATGGCCGAGTTACGTTTGACGATGTCGCTGGTATTGATGAAGCCAAAACAGAATTAGAAGAAGTTGTTGAATTTCTAAAAGATCCTGGCAAGTTCCAGCGTCTTGGTGGCAAGATCCCAAAAGGTGTGCTCTTGGTGGGCCCTCCTGGCACAGGTAAGACATTGCTCGCGCGCTCCGTCGCTGGCGAGGCAAATGTACCGTTTTTCTCAATCTCTGGCTCTGACTTTGTGGAAATGTTTGTGGGTGTTGGCGCCAGCCGTGTCCGTGACATGTTTGAACAAGGCAAGAAAAGCGCGCCTTGCATCATCTTTATCGATGAAATTGATGCCGTTGGTCGCCATCGTGGGGCAGGCCTTGGCGGCGGCAATGACGAGCGTGAACAAACCTTGAACCAGATGTTGGTTGAGATGGATGGTTTTGAAGCCAATGAAGGTGTGATTTTGGTCGCGGCAACAAACCGTCCAGATGTTCTTGACCCTGCTTTGCTACGTCCTGGTCGTTTTGACCGTCAGGTTGTTGTGCCAAACCCAGATTTGCTAGGCCGTGAACGTATCTTGAAAGTTCATATGCGCAAAACACCATTGGCAAATGATGTTGAGCCACGTGTGATTGCACGCGGGACACCAGGTTTCTCAGGTGCTGATTTGGCTAACCTTGTCAATGAAGCAGCCTTGCTGGCAGCGCGCAAAGGGCGTCGCACTGTTTCAATGGCTGAATTTGAAGAAGCCAAAGATAAGGTGATGATGGGCTCAGAGCGTCGCTCAATGGTCATGACAGATGATGAAAAGCGTCTAACAGCCTATCACGAAGCAGGACATGCTGTGGTTGCCCTTCACTTGCCAGCCTCAGATCCTATTCACAAAGCCACCATCATCCCGCGCGGCCGTGCGCTTGGTATGGTGATGCGCTTGCCAGAAGGGGACCGTGTCTCACTTGCTTATGACAAGATCTTAGCAGATTTGCGTGTCGCATGTGGTGGTCGTATTGCCGAAGACCTTATCTTTGGCGCTGATAAGATCACAACAGGCGCCTCATCAGATATCCGTATGGCAACTGATATGGCACGCCGCATGGTCACAGAATGGGGCATGTCAGACAAGCTTGGCTTCCTTGCCTATGCAGGGGACGAACAAGAAGTCTTCCTAGGCCGGTCAGTCACACAGCAAAAGACAGTCTCTGAAGGCACAGCTGATATGATTGATGCTGAAGTGCGCCGCATTGTTGATGAAGCCTATGCAGATGCTGAAGCCCTGCTCAAAAAGCATAATGATCAGCTTGAAAACCTCGCGCAAGGCTTGCTTGAATATGAAACGCTGAATGGTGAAGAGATTAAGATCATCGTTGATGGTGGCACAATCTCACGCAAAGATGGCACAGATGACGAGCCATCAGAGCCACGCGCCAAAAAGCCACGCTCAGGCCTGCCATCAGGTGGCAGACGAGCCGCCAAGCCATCAGGTGAGCCAGCAGGTCCAGACGGGGCATAAATGAAGCTCATCTATAATCAAACATTACCTGCGCCGCCTCATGGGCGGCGTAGTTGGGTCAGGCCGATTGCCATGACC
>WTJA01000031.1:0-7184 GCA_011524995.1 Alphaproteobacteria bacterium
TCACCAGATCAGGCACAGGCTTTGACCATTATTTTGATTCAGCAACCTGTTTTGGTGCTGTTTATTAACTGTCAGAATATTTTGAAATGGAATTTTCAAAGAGGACCTTTTGTCACGATAACGCTTGGCTATCCTGTTATAACGTTAGCGCTGCTTGCCGTTGTCACGCGCCAAGCTGATGTGACACTTGCTGACATTTTTATCAGCTTTCTTATCGGTCAGGCGATGATGGCCTGTCTTGGTCTTTTCTGTGTAAGGCAGTTTATCGTGTTGCCTCATAGGTTCCAGTTTCTGCGACCGATGATGCGCTATGCATGGCCTATCGCGTTGGTCGCAATTGCGGCCGCTTTCATGCCTTTGCTTGAACGATTTGTTCTGCAAGCTTTGGCTGGGCAAGAGGCCTTGGGTCTTTATGCGGCGGCAGGTCGTTTGGGGATGATTGCTGTCTTTGCCTATTACGCCTTTCAAACAGCGTGGGGGCCGTTCTCTTTATCGCTATATAAGGACAAGACAGCAGCACAAACCTATCGCGTAGTCTTGCGTCTATATAGTTCTGGGATCTCTGTTCTTGTGATGCTTTTGGCTGTGAGTGCGCCGGCGATATTTCTATTTTTTGATGAAGCCTACCAGCCGGGTATCCTCTTGGTATTTCCCATTGCTTTTGCCTTTGCCTTAGAATCCTTTGCGCATATTCTACAGCTAGGCATTTCGCTGTCTAAGAGAAGTCACTTATTAATTTATGGTTATGCGTCCTATCTTGTGACAGGCCTCGCAGGTCTGGCTATTGCGATGTCTTTTGGGAATGACGCTTCTTTACTATCATTGACATTGGTTTTGATTGCGGCCCATTTTATGAAACTCCTTGTGCAGAGTTATTGTGCCCATCACGCCTATCCAATTGCATGGGATTATCATCATCTTGCAGGGATGATTGGCATAACGGCCATAGTTGGCGCTGCTGCATTTATCATGATGAGACATGACTATATGCACCTTGCCAATGGTCTCTTTGCGATTAGTGCAGTATGGTTCTTATGGTGTTTGGTGCGTGAAATATATAAATTGTGGGTGCATCGCACCATGAAGGGCGTGTAGGAGTTATGTGCGGATTTGCAGGTATCTATTCCAACGGGCTTCTCAATGAGGCCCTGTTGCGGACAATGACCCACTGCCTCACGCACCGGGGTCCTGACGCCGAGGGGGTGTGGATAGGTGAGGGCATCGGTCTTGGCCATCGCCGCCTATCAATTCTCGATTTATCTGAGGCAGGGGCCCAGCCTATGGCCTCATCTACCGGGCGATATGTTATCGCCTTTAATGGCGAGATTTATAATCATCTCGCGTTACGAGAGGCCTTGTCGCAGGATTGGCGTGGCCATTCAGATACTGAAACCATCCTAGCGCTTATCGAGGCTAATGGCGTAGAGGGCGCGCTGCAGCTTTGTGTGGGAATGTTTGCCTTTGCCCTTTGGGACAGACAAAAAGAAACTCTGACATTAGCGCGCGACAGGTTTGGTGAAAAACCGCTCTATTACGGTTTTGCCGGTTCTGATTTCATCTTTGGCTCAGAATTAAAAGCCTTGCGTAGCCATCCTAAATTTGATGAAAGCCTGTCACCTGAGGCCATGCATCATTTTATGCGCTATTCTTACGTGCCAGCTCCTTTTTCAATATATGAGGGTGCTTATAAACTCCTGCCAGCCCATTATGTAACGCTGACAAGAGATGATATCGGCGCAAAGCGCTTGCCACAAGCGCGTGCTTATTGGTCTCTGCCGGCACAGATAGCCGCCGGGAAACAACATCCCTTCCTCGGCGATGAGAGAGAGGCAAAGGCGGCATTTGAAGACCACCTTTTTGATGCCGTGAAAGGGCAAATGCTATCTGATGTGCCGCTTGGTTGCTTTTTATCTGGTGGCATTGATTCCTCTGTGATTGCTGCGGCAATGCAGGCGCAATCTCTTCAACCTGTAAAAAGTTTTTCAATTGGATTTCATGATGGCACATTTAACGAGGCGCCTTTTGCAAAAGAGGTCGCGCAGCATCTAGGTCTTGACCATCATGAGTTATATGTGTCTGAACAAGATGCCTTATCCGTCATTCCTCAATTGCCGCACATCTATTGTGAGCCTTTTGCGGATGCCTCCCAAATTCCAACTTATCTTGTGTCTCATTTGGCTAAACAGCATATCACCGTCGCTTTATCAGGCGATGGGGGCGATGAAATTATGGGCGGCTATCGACGCTATTTTTGGGCGCAACAAATGGCGCAATATCAAGCCATCTTGCCTGCGCCTATGCGTGCTGTCTTCGGCAGGATGATAGGCGCGATTCCGCCGTCATTTTTGGAAGCGGCAACCGCTATGATCCCACGATTGGGCACTATCTCTGACAGAGCGACAAAGGCACAAAAATTTGCCAGAATGATGGCGTCACCCAATTTCGAAGAGCTGTATTCAGGCCTTGTTTCGCAATGGCAAAAGCCAGCCTCGGCGCTTCTCTCCAAAGAGACTTATGCCAAAGACGGGCCAGATTTAGCCAATCTAAATTTGTCGCCGGTCGAGTGGATGATGGCAAATGATAGCCTGAGCTATTTGCCAGATGATATTTTGGTGAAGGTTGATAGGGCGGCAATGGCCAATAGCCTTGAAGGTCGTATCCCACTGCTTGATCATCGGCTTGTTGAATTTGCCTGGCAGCTCCCTCTTGGCCTCAAAATCAGAGGCAATCAGGGCAAGTATCTTATGCGACAATGGCTCTATGACCATGTACCACAAGCGTTGATTGAACGACCAAAAGCTGGTTTTGCTATTCCCTTGGCAAAATGGTTGCGGGGGGATTTGCGCGACTGGGCGGAAGCGTTGCTGTCAGAGAAAAATTTGCGTGAAGGCGGTGTTTTTGATGTTACTGAGCTCAGAAAAGTGTGGCATCAACATCTGACGGGTCAGCAAGATGCGCATTATCAATTATGGGGACCATTAATGTTTTTGGCTTGGCAAGTTGAGGTCACACGATGAGTGTGATCTTCATTTCCGCAAATACAGGCTGGAATATTGTGAATTTCCGCAAAGGTCTCGTGCAGTCTCTGATTAAGCAGGGGCACAAGGTATATTTCCTCACGCCAAAAGGGCCGCATGATGCCGACATGGTGGCGCTTGGCGGTATCCATGTGCCATTTGCGATTGAACGCGATGGGATGAACCCTTTCAAGGATGCCGGGGTCTTTCTAGGATATCTGTTTTTATTTATCCGCTATCGGCCAGCCTTCTTTCTGGCCTATACCACAAAGCCTAACATTTATGGTGGATTGGCAGCCCATCTGACAGGTATCAAGGCGGTACATAATATATCAGGTCTTGGCTATAGCTTCATCAGAGGTGGCAGCTTATTGTGGTTCGTTACAAAATTATATAAAGGGGCGTTGAAGAAAGCTTATCATATCTTTTTTCAAAATGATGATGACAAACAGTTGTTTCAGGATTACCGCATTCTACGTCAACAATCTCATAGTATCTTGCCTGGGTCTGGTGTTGATATTGATGTCTTTCAGCCCCAACAAAGCAAGCCAAGAGATAGCTTCACCTTTTTGATGGTAGCTCGTCTTTTAGGGGATAAGGGGGTCAGGGAATATGTTGAGGCCGCCCGCCTGTTGAAAGCCGCAAATTATGACTGTCATTGTCGCTTGGTAGGGCCTCTTGATCAGCATAATCCCACCGCCATTTCAGACCATGAAATTCAAACATGGCATGAAGATGGTCTAATCGACTATCTCGGTGAAACCACTGATGTGCGGCCCTATTGGACAGCGGCTGATTGTGCGATTTTGCCATCCTATCGGGAAGGGGCACCCAAAAGTTTGATTGAAGCGGCTGCGATGGGTGTGCCTGCCATTGCCACAGATGTGCCAGGCTGCCGGTATGTCGTACAAGATGGTAAAACCGGATTTTTAGTGCCCGCCAAAGATGCGTCAGCCCTAGCGGAGGCTATGAAAGCGATGGTAGCGCTATCTGATGAAGCGCGAAACGATATGGGGCAAGCCGCACGACAGTTTATGGTATCGCATTTTAGCGAGGCTTTTGTCATATCAGCATATCACAAGATTTTAGAGAAGAAGACAGATGACCTACCAAACGCAAGATAATCCAGATTATCAGGGGACCGAAAATCTGGAAGTGATGTCGGTCGCTGTCAAATATAATAGCTTTTTGCAGCGCCAGATCCATGATTATGCCCCAACAAGCGCTGCGGCTCATATTTATGATTTTGGGGCAGGCACAGGCCAATTCACAGATATCTGGCAGGGACATAATGTCCATTTGCGTGCTATTGAAATTGATCCCATCTTGCAAGCGAGGCTTCGCAAGGCAGGGCATGAGGTTTGTCAGCTAGATGACATTTCTGCAGATAGTGCTGACTATATTTATACTATCAATGTGCTCGAGCATATTGAAGAGGATGAGGCCGTCATGGCGGCGCTTTTTGAAAAGCTAAAATATGGGGCAAGGCTCTATATTTATGTGCCTGCCTTTACCATCTTGTGGATGCCAATGGATGATTTGGTGGGGCATGTAAGACGCTATCGCAAAGGTGAGCTTATTGGTAAATTGCGCAAAGCTGGTTTTGATATAGAACGCGCGTCATATGTAGATTCAGCAGGGTTTTTTGCGACTTTGCTAATGAAGCCATTTGCCCGGCAAGATGGAGTGTTGAACACACGTCTTGTAGCCATTTTCGACCGATTTTGTTTTCCTGTTGGCCGTCTCTTGGACAAGCTTATTTTTGGCAGCTGGCTTGGTAAGAATGTGGCGGTTGTCGCACGCAAGCCGCCGATAAAATAATGGCAGCGTCTGTGCAACGACAAATTCTGATATTTGCTTTTGCCGGCGGTGTTGGGTTTCTCATTGAGGCAGGCATTATCCACTATGGGGTCACCTATCTTTCTCTTGATGCGCAGATGCCGCGTCTTGTGTCTTATCCACTCGCGCTGGTGTGGACATGGTATATCAACCGCACCTATGGATTTGGTGTAAAGACCAAACCAAATTGGCGTGAATTTATACGCTTTGTGCAGAGCAATTTCGTCGCTCAGCTGACCAATATTGGGCTATATCTCATCATGACCAGCTGGAGTGACCGCCTAGCGCAGTCGCCTCTCATCGCATTGGTTATTGCAACAGCTATTTCTATGTGTGTGAGTTTTGCACTTTATCGCTTCTATGCGTTTTCAGGACGCGCATCAGAAGAGTAATCCCAATCAAAGCGGCCAGAACAAAGCCAGCAAAATGCGGCATCAAATAACGTGGTGTCGGAATATTGACCAATGCGATAAAGACAAGATTGCTCCAGCCAATCAGATGAAGGGCGGCAAGCACAACCATATCAGCAGATGGTCTTTTGCGATTCTTGTTAAGGCCTGTTAAAATGGCCAGGATACTCACAAGGCCGCCTATCAAGCTTGCAAGACCTAATAAGGCAAAAGCAGGGAAAATAATTACAGATAACCAATTCGCAAAATGGCCACTTTCTGGATCAAGTGGCCCTCCTTTTGCGGTGAAGGTGGGAAGCGCATTATTGAGTGGTGTATCTTCAAAAATAGGGAGGATGCTACCAAATAATTTATGAGAAAAAGCAAGGGATTGCACCGCCCATAATTCACCTAAATAGCCGAGAGATAAGCGAATATAAGACATTTTATGGTTGGTAATCACTGCTTGCCCGATTGTGGCAAGTTGGTCATCTGATGGGCGCGTTAAGCCGTTTCTATCTTCTAGCAAAGGAAGCGTTTCCCATTGCCCAAACACCTCGATATTGCCTGTAATATTAGATGTTACCAGGGGATTTGTTTCCGTGGCCAACCAGCTCTGATAAGGGGCAAATAAATCATCTGTGGCTTGTAATATAGCGGCCTCTTTGCCTGTGAGAGTTGAAGGTATTTGAAAGTGAGGGTCAGTTGTTAAGATGGCGGCTTTCCCGAACAAGGTTACCGGCAGCAGTGAGACACGAGCTTCATGCGCCTGATAATAAACCACACTTTCCACCAAAAGGGGTGCGATAAATGCTAGGCCGCAGATCCCAAGCTGGCGTCCCATACGCTGGTGATGCCGATAAGCGATAAGGACAATTACAATCGTCAGAGCCGGCAGTATTGTGATCATAGCTGGTTTCAAAGCGGCTAATAGGCCGCCTAGCACCCCAATGAAAATTGTGGTGCGGTAAGATTGTGCCTCTGGTTGATAGGAAGCCTTTAATACAAAAGCTATCAGGAGGTGCATCAGGGTAAAGGTCAGGCTTTCTGTCAGGATAACGCTGTTAAAGGCCTGAAGGTAAATATTGCCAGCAACACCCAAACCAAATAGGATAGTGATAAACCAAGAGCGCATGGTCATCTGAAGGGTATAGATAAGATATCCCAGTGATAGACTATAGAGCGCCCCCTGTAGGATGAGGGTGATTTCTATTTGATAGGACAGCCCGCTAAAGAGGCTCAGAAATAACGGATAGATAGCTGTCCTTGATGGGGCAAAGTTCAGGTAGCTCTGACTATCCAAATCCAACGAGGCAAAAAGGGGGCTTGCGACCATGATGGAGAGGGCGCTTGAAATGCCAAAGAATAAGGCGGCAATGAGTGCCTGTTGTTGTGTGTTCATCTCTTAAACCCTCAAAATTTCTTTGCCATAAAGTTTCAGTTTGCGCTACAAACTGAAGAGTATTCTCAACAGATCTGCGTATGTCATGCCTCACCGTCATCCCATAGCATTATTTATCCCTTGTTTGAATGAAGAAGTGACGATTGCTAAGGTCATCTCTGATTTCAAAGAGGAATGTGAGGGACTGGCGGTCTATGTCATTGATAATGGTTCGACAGATAACACAAAAGCCGTGGCAGAGGCTGCTGGCGCGATTGTGATCTCTGAGCCTCGTCGGGGCAAGGGGCACGCCGTTCGCCGCGCATTTGCCCAAATTCACGCCTCACTTTATATCATGGTCGATGGTGATGATACCTATGATGCCAGTGCCGTATCAGGGATGATAAAACGCCTACAAGATGACAGGCTGGATATGGTCGTTGGCATCCGTAAGCATGAAAGTGATGGCGCTTATCGTACAGGACACCAGCTTGGTAATCGGCTTTTTAATAGCTTGTTTTGCCGCTTATTTGGCAATCAATTCTCCGACATTTTTTC
>WTJA01000031.1:7194-7579 GCA_011524995.1 Alphaproteobacteria bacterium
GGGCTATCGAGTCTTTTCCTATGCGTTTGCAAAATCATTTCCTGCCCGCTCCTCAGGGTTTGAAATTGAGACCGAATTATCTGTTCATTGCGCAAATCTATTACTGCCAACTGCTGAAATACCAACCCATTATGGCGAACGTCCAGATGGGTCGCAAAGCAAGCTCAATACCTATTTTGATGGCTTCCGCATTTTGAGGAAGATGATCCAGCTTCTGCGTCAAAATAAACCTATGGTGTTTTATGGGGTTGGGGGTGCGTTGGCGGCAGTTGTGGCTGCTATTTTGGGGGCGCCAGTCCTCCTCACTTATTATGAAACAGGACTTGTGCCGCGTTTTCCGACACTGATCGTTGCGGTGGGATTGCTGCTTGGCACGTGCCTGTCT
>WTJA01000021.1 GCA_011524995.1 Alphaproteobacteria bacterium
GGTTAGCTATGGTGAAACAGAGGAATTGGCGCACCCGAGAGGATTCGAACCTCTGGCCTCTGCCTTCGGAGGGCAGCGCTCTATCCAGCTGAGCTACGGGTGCGTAAGCCGCATTATACATGAACCGCTCTCATCTGCATCATAAATCTGCATCGCCCCTAGCCAAAGACAACCTGATGCATGGCACGGCCTGGCAATAGCGTAAAGGCGCCTGTTAGGAGCAGGGCAAATACATAGAGCGCGATCATAACCTGTTTGTGACGTGTAATTTTGCCCACTTTGACAAAGTAGATGGCAAGCCCCACTGAGAAAATAGTCCAAAGGCTGAGAAGATGGATAGGGCTGAACGCGCCCCAAAGCCTGATTTCGTGGATGAAGAAAGAGCTGACGGAGACAATCATCATGAGCCCCACCCACAGATAGCCGAGGCTGCGATGCCACATCCCACCTTTTTTGCCAGCTAATTGAATGCCGCCCAACAGCACCGCTAGCATCGCTGCAACCGCATGAAGGGGGATAGGTGCTGCCTCAGCCCATAATGCATCCATCATATCATCCTCTCTCACCACATCTCATTTCACCTTTTGTGATCTATCAGCTTCTGAAGGTGAAGGCTAGCGGCAGGCTATTCTTGCGTCACTGTGATGGCTGTCATATAAAGGCAGGACAAGCATATTCATGTTGTTTTTTGATTCATAAAGGGGAAGATGATGGCGCAGACAGACGCAGCAGCCACACCACAGTCAAATGAAGACAATCTAGTGATTCATACATCGGACCAGCGTGTCTCTTGTAACGGGGGCGGCGGGGCGCTTGGGCATCCTCAAATCTGGCTCAATATGACGAGCGCAGGTGAGGTGACATGCCCGTATTGTTCGCGTCATTTCATTCATACAAAAGCACAGGATTAAGCGTTTATGGCCGTTGACGCATCTGACAAGCTCGTTCTCATTGATGGCTCTGGCTATATTTTCAGAGCCTTTCATGCCCTGCCACCTATGACGCGGGCGGATGGAACACCTGTCAATGCCGTCTTTGGCTTTACCAAAATGCTGTTAAAACTGGTTGATGACCTGGCCCCGCATTCTATCGCAGTGGTGTTTGATGCCGGTCGTCATACCTTTCGCAATGATATCTACACCGAATATAAAGCCAATCGCAGTGAACCACCAGAGGAGCTTGTGCCGCAATTTGCGCTCGTGCGAGATGCCGCAAAGGCGTTATCTTTGCCAGTGGTGGAGTTGCCTGGGTTTGAAGCTGATGATGTGATCGCGACCTATGCCAAATTGGCAAGTGCAACAGGCCGTCAAACCATCATTGTGTCATCAGATAAGGATCTGATGCAGCTCGTGACTGATGATGTCGAAATGCTTGATCCGATGAAGCAACGCCGGATTGGCCATGATGAGGTCATCGAAAAATTTGGTGTTGCGCCCGATAAGGTCGTTGATGTGCAGTCTCTTGCCGGCGATAGCACCGATAATGTGCCAGGCGTGCCAGGTATTGGCATCAAAACAGCCGCAGAACTTATTTCTCAATTTGGGTCGCTTGAGGCGTTATTGGCTGGTGCAGAAACGATCAAACAGCCAAAGCGCCGCCAAAATTTGATTGAATTTGCCGAGATGGCGCGCATCTCCCAACAATTGGTAAAGCTTGCGGATGATGTGGATGTGCCTTTGGCACTGGACGATCTAGTCACGCCGGTGCGTGATCAAGACGCCTTGGTCAGTTTTGTCCAAGAACAAGGGTTCCGCTCTTTGATGACTGCCCTTGGCGCTAAGCCAGCAAATGCACCAACCGCCTCCCCGCAATCTTCATTAGGCGAGGTGCAAGAAATCGTGGCCCCTCATGTTGAAGAGGCCTCCTATCAGCTTGTGACAGATGTGGCGGGCTTACAAGAGTGGTGCCAGAAAGCCAAAGCACAAGGCTATTGCGCCCTTGATACAGAAACAAGCTCTTTGAATGCGAGTGAGGCAAGCCTCGTAGGGGTCTCATTAGCCCTTGCCCCCGGTAGGGCCTGTTATATCCCGCTGCGTCATCAGACAGCTGAGGCCGCTGAAACAGATCTGCTCGCGCTACCTGAAGATGTGCCCTCATTCACGCAGATGAATTTTGATGAGGCGATGGCCCTGTTAAAGCCACTCTGTGAAGATCCGTCGATTTTGAAAATCGGTCATAATTTGAAATATGACAGCCATGTGTTGCGTCGTATCGAGAATGGCGGCATCACCCTTGCCCCTGTCGATGATACCATGTGTCTGTCTTATGTCTTAGATGCAGGGCGCGTATCACGCCACAACATGGATGCTTTGGCTGATCATTGGCTAGGTCATCAAACCATCAAATATGAAGATGTGTGCGGCAAAGGTAAAAATCAAATTAGTTTCGCAGCCCTCAGTCCAGAGGCAGCGCTTGATTATGCCGCAGAAGATGCTGATATCACCTTGCGGCTTTGGATGATGTTGAAGCCACGCTTGGCGCGTGAAGGCATGACATCTGTTTATGAACGGTTGGAACGGCCTTTGATTGCCATTCTGGCAGAGATGGAATCAGAAGGTATCGCGATTGATGATACGATGTTACGCCGCCTTTCAAATGACTTTGCCACACGCATTCATGAGCTAGAGGGCAACATCCATGAGTTAGCGGGTGAGCCATTTAATGTGGCATCACCAAAACAATTGGGTGAAGTTCTTTTTGACAGATTAGGCTTTGAAGGCGGCAAGAAATCAAAAACTGGGGCCTATGCCACTGGCGCGGAGATCTTAGAAGATCTCGCGGCTAATGGGGCTATTATTGCGCAAAAGGTTTTGGATTATCGCCAGCTTGCTAAGTTGAAATCCACCTATACAGATGCGCTTATTACCTCACAGCATCCGTCGACAGGGCGTATCCATACCTCCTATTCCATGGTTGGCGCGTCAACAGGGCGGCTATCATCATCTGATCCGAATTTGCAGAATATCCCGATCCGCACCGCCGAGGGACGACAGATCAGAGAAGCCTTTATCGCCCCTGAGGGATATAAGTTGATCTCTGCTGATTATAGCCAGATCGAATTGCGTCTTGTTGCGCATGTGGCAGGCGAAGCATCAATGTTGCAAGCCTTCCAAGACGGCATAGATATTCATGCGCAAACAGCATCAGAGGTCTTTAATATCCCACTAGCCGATATGGATAGTGAGACAAGACGCCGTGCGAAGGCTATTAATTTTGGCATTATCTACGGGATTTCGGCCTTTGGACTAGCACGTCAATTAGCGATTCCACGTGGTGAAGCACAAGACTATATCACCGCTTATTTCGCGCGTTTTCCTGGTATTCGTACTTATATGGAAGAGACCAAAGCCCAAGCGCGTGAGGCAAAATATGTCGAAACCTTATTTGGTCGCCGGATCCATATTGGTGATATAGCCTCCTCTAATCCCAATATGCGCGCTTTTGCTGAACGCCAAGCGATCAACGCGCCGATACAGGGATCAGCTGCTGATATTATCAAGCGGGCAATGGTTCATTTACCGCCAGCCATTGCTGCGGCAGGGCTGTCTGCCAAAATGCTATTGCAGGTGCATGATGAATTGATTTTTGAAGTGCCAGATGATCAAGCTGAGGCAGCGTCTGCCCTCATTCGCGACGTGATGGAAAAAGCCCACCAGCCTGTGATCGCGCTTGATGTACCATTAGTGGCCGAGGCAGGGATTGCACAAAGCTGGTCTGACGCGCATTAAAACTCGTGCCTTATTTTGGTCATGATCTGGTCACGATATAGGACGGGTTCGTCATTATGCTTGTCTCATGTGATAAGACAATGTGACAACACAAGAAAGGGAGCCATGCATTATGGGTAAAAGACTTGCTCTTGTTGATGATGATCAAAATATTCTGACATCTGTTTCACTCGCCTTAGAGGCAGAAGGGTTTGAGATTGATACCTATCATGATGGGGAGCAGGCCCTACAAGGCCTAAGCCGTCGCCCCGCTGATTTGGCAATCCTTGATATTAAAATGCCACGCATGACAGGTATTGAGCTTCTTGAAAAATTGCGCCTCAAATCTGCTATGCCTGTCATTTTCCTCACCAGTAAAGATGATGAGCTTGATGAAGCCTTGGGTCTAGGCCTTGGCGCTGATGATTATATCACGAAGCCCTTTTCGCAACGCTTGCTGCTCGCTCGTATCCAAGCGGTGTTACGCCGCACAGGGGCGGCAAGCTCACCAGAGGCATCGGCACAGCAAATTCGTCAAGGTGACTTGCTACTTGACCCTGAACGGCATTTGGTCAGTTGGAAACAAAAAGATGTCAAATTGACAGTGACGGAATTCCTGCTTTTGCAAGCGCTTGCCACGCGCCCTGGTCATGTCAAAAACCGTGACCAATTAATGGATGCAGCCTATGGCGAGTCTGTCTTTTTGGATGACCGCACAATTGATAGTCATGTGAAACGATTGCGCCGTAAATTCAAAGCAACAGACCCGGCTTTTGACCAAATTGAGACCCTCTATGGTATTGGGTATCGTTATAAGACACAAGATAGTTAAGGGTTATGCGGCGTCTTTGGCATAAGGTGAAACAACAGATCGCGCGTGTCTGGCAGGGCTCGCGGCTATCGGTGCGTATCCTCACCATTATGTTGTTCCCGCTAGTGCTCTTTACCATTGGCCTTCTATCAGTCGACCAATATAAACGCGCCCTTATCCGCGGGGAGTTGTCTGCGCTTGAGCGTCAAGGCGTGGTGCTTGCGCGCTCGCTGGCTCTGGCAGAGGCCTCTCGTTCTGATTTTGTATATCGACGTCTATCCCCAGAAACGATGACACAATTATTGCCGCTGGTCGGCTATGGGTCAGTACTTCGTGCGCGGGTCTTTCAGCCAGATGGGACTTTGGCGGCTGATACGGCGCGCCACGGCCTCTCTTCTGGTGTGGTAGATGTGCGGCGCCGGAAAGATCGGTCGATGCATGGGGCTTTCCGCAGACAGGTGACAAATTGGCTCAATCATATGGCATCATTATTCACCAATGATCCGCCTATGCCCATCATGCCAGATCGCAGACGCGAGCAGATTAGTGAAAGCCCGCATATCCGTGCCGCTCTCAATGGGCAATTGCGCCGCGGTGTCTTTCGCGGGATGCATGGCCAGATGGTGTTGTCTGTTGCGGTGCCCGTGCAAGATTTGCGTGTAGTGCGTGGGGCCCTATTGCTGACAACGAGCGGCGGGCGCATTGAGAATGAGATCCAGCAAGTGCAATGGGTGTTCTTGCAGATTTTTGGCATCGTCTTCTTGGTGACAATTGCCTTAGCCCTCTATCTTGCCCGTTCTATTACAACTCCTATCACGAAATTAGCGGCCGCTGCCGATAGCTTGCGTCAAAGTCATGATTTGCAGCCGCTTGCGACTCTGCCAAATCGCAAAGATGAAATTGGGAAATTATCGCTTGCGCTGACTGAGATGACGAATGAGCTACAGCGTCGTATTCAAGCGACAGCTGGGTTTGCTGCTGATGTCTCTCATGAACTTAAAAACCCACTTGCCTCGCTGCGATCGGCAGTGGATACGGTCGCCTTGATAGAAGACCCACAACAACAGCGCAAATTAATGGATGTGATTTTAGCCGATGTTGGGCGCCTCGATCGCCTCATTTCCGATATTTCAGAGGCGAGCCGTATGGATGTTGAGCTACATCGCGCTTTGCCAGACCCCATGCCCCTGAATGAGATGTTAGATAATTGGGTTGCGCTATCCCGAGACCGGTTTGGTGCTGACAAATTACAATATGACAAGCCAGAGGGGGATTTGCCAGTGCGGTTTTTCCCAGGCCGCATCGTACAAATTTTGGATAATCTGTTGCAAAATGCGCTATCTTTCTCGCCAGAGGGGGCGCCAATAACGCTCCGCGTGACTGCGACAAATAACGATGTTTTGATCACATTAGAGGATGAAGGGCCAGGCATTCCCGTTGGTAAATTAGAGGCTATATTCGACCGCTTTTATAGCGAACGCCCGACATCAGAGGGCTTTGGTAATCATTCAGGTCTGGGGCTCTCAATCTCGCGTCAAATTGCAGAAGCGCATAATGGCACACTGACGGCCGAGAATAGGATAGCGCAAAGCGATGGACAAATCACAGGGGCGTGTTTTACACTGACACTTCCTCTTGCGAGATAGAAACAAGAAGGGCCGGTAGATTATGATGAGACTGGAGACATAATAATCATGACACTCTCTCCTGAACTTATCTTAATCACAGGGCAGGCCGGTGCTGGACATTCTACCTCTCTCAAAATTTTAGAAGATTTGGGCTTCGTCACTGTTGATAACCTCCCCTTGGCGTTGGTTGATCAGCTGGTGGCGATTGAGGTGGAAACCAACGGTCAGGCTCTTGCTATCTGTGCCGATCAGCGCACCTCAGGTTTTGACGTCACCGCAATTGAGCGGCTGATTGCCAATCTGCGTCAGAAATTTGATACGCGGTTTAAACATATTCACCTTGTCGCATCAGAAGCTGAGATTTTGCGTCGCTATCAATCAACGAGGCGGGCACACCCGCTCAGCGCCACACATCAAATTGAAGAAGCCATTGCGCTTGATGGTGCCCAATTAGCGCCGATTGCAGCCCTCGCAGATATTGAAATTGATACAACAGCTCTCTCCCCCACCGCATTACGGTCTCATATTCTGACGGCTGTGAAATTTGATACGGCGGGCGGGCTAGGCCTGACGGTACAAAGTTTTGCTTTTAAAAATGGTGTGCCAGCCGCCGCTGATTACGTATTTGACGTGCGATTTTTGCGAAACCCGCATTGGGATGCCGGTTTGCGCGCGCTCACAGGGCAAGATGATGAGGTGTTTGACTACATCGCCGCTGATTATGGCTTTGGTTCATTCTTCACCGGCTTGTATCAGCTATTTCCGCCGATCTTATCGGCTAGCATACGTGATGGCCGTCCTCAGCTTATGATTGCGTTTGGGTGCACAGGGGGTCGTCATCGGTCAGTCGCTTGCGCCACACATTTTGCCAATTGGCTGCGTAAAGAAGGCATCTCTGTAACGTTACAGCATCGTGAACTAGACGAGGCCTAGTATCGTAGCAAAGGGCATATGATGAAAAGCCTTTCTTTCAGGTGTCTTTTCCTGATATAACACCGACAAGAAAGCTGAGCGCACGCTTGTCTGCAGACTGACTAGGCGGCGCAAACAAGGATTAGTTTCATGACACAAGATTATATTATTGCTGATATGTCCCTCGCCGATTGGGGTCATAAGGAAATTTCTATCGCTGAGAGCGAAATGCCAGGTTTGATGGCGCTCCGTGATGAATATAAAGGCCAATCTCCTTTGAAAGGCGCACGGATTGCAGGTTGTCTCCATATGACCATTCAGACGGCTGTCTTGATCCAGACACTTGCCGACCTCGGGGCAGATATCCGCTGGTCATCATGTAATATTTTCTCAACACAAGATCAGGCCGCTGCTGCGATTGCCGATTCTGGTATTCCTGTATTTGCCAAAAAGGGCGAGACATTAGCGGAATATTGGGAATATGTAGATAAGATCTTTGATTGGGCCGATGGCGAGCCAGCCAACATGATTTTGGATGATGGTGGTGATGCCACAATGTATATCTTGCTTGGCGCAAGAGCAGAGGCTGGCGAAGATGTGCTATCGCATCCAGCATCTGAAGAAGAAGAATATTTAAAAGCACAGCTTGATATCCGCCTGGCCAAAAGCCCAGGTTGGTTCACAAAGCAACGTGATGCCATCAAGGGTGTGTCAGAAGAAACAACAACAGGTGTGCTTCGCTTGTATCAGCTTGCGGAAAAGGGCGGTTTGCCATTCCCTGCTATTAATGTGAATGACTCTGTCACAAAGTCAAAATTCGATAATCTATATGGCTGCCGTGAGTCATTGGTTGACGGTATTCGCCGCGCGACTGATGTGATGCTCGCTGGTAAGGTTGCTGTTGTTGCGGGCTATGGTGATGTCGGGAAAGGCTCTGCTGCCTCTCTTCGCCAAGGTGGCGCGCGTGTGATGGTAACTGAGATTGACCCTATCTGTGCTTTGCAAGCTGCGATGGAAGGCTATGAAGTTGTCACAATGGAACAAGCCGCATCAAAAGCAGATATCTTTGTCACAGCCACAGGCAATAAAGATGTCATCACGCTTGATCATATGCGTGAGATGAAAGATCGCGCCATTGTCTGTAACATTGGTCACTTTGATAATGAAATTCAGGTGTCATCTCTGTCAAACATGCAGTGGCATGAAGTGAAGCCACAAGTGGATGAAGTTGAATTCCCAGATGGCAAGCGTATGATCCTGCTCGCCAAAGGTCGTTTGGTGAATTTGGGTTGTGCCACGGGCCATCCTTCATTTGTGATGTCAGCCTCATTCACAAACCAAGTATTGGCGCAGATTGAGCTATGGCAAGAAGGCACAAAATATGACAAGCAAGTTTATACCTTGCCGCGTCATCTAGATGAAAAAGTGGCGAAGCTGCACCTTGATAAGGTCGGCGCAACATTGTCACAACTTCGCGAAGACCAAGCTGATTATATCGGTGTCTCTCAGGTAGGGCCGTTCAAGTCAGAACAATATCGCTATTAGAGCCTATAGATGATGGTACATCACACCATCACAATTCAATCACACAGCCTGTCAGATACAACTCATCTGGCAGGCTGTTTTGCGCCTCTCCTACAAGCGGGGCATATTTTTGGTCTGTCAGGGGACCTTGGGGCGGGGAAGTCTGCCTTTTCACGTGCGGTCATACAAGAACGCTGCCCTGATGTTTTTGATGTGCCATCTCCGACTTTTACGCTTGTGCAGCATTATGATGCGCCGGACGGTTTGGTGCTATGGCATATGGACTTATATCGCCTCACCCAACCGGAGGATGTCTTTGCACTTGGGATAGAGGATGCGTTTTATGAAGCCGCATGCCTCATTGAATGGCCAGATAAGATGGCCGGCTATTGGCCGTCTCACGCTGCTATGATCACCATTACGCGCCGCGAAGATGACATGCGTGAATTTCAGATTTCTGCTGATGAGCCTTTTATCGCATCCTTGCAAGAGGCCCTAGCAGACAGCGCCCTATCTTTTTCAAGATCTTCGTAAAATAGCTATTCAGTCAAAGCTTTAAATTTGGCTATAGTGGGGTATGCGTAAATCAGCCTTTTATACCATTCCGCCTGGTTGTTCTTTTGCCCGTGATTTGGCGGCTGGCTTGCTGGCATCGTCACCGACACCAGACATGTTGGCCCGCACGTTGATTTTCGTACCAACCCGCCGTGCCGCAAGGGCCTTGTCAGAAGCCTTTTTGGCTGTGAGTGATGGCACCGCCCTGCTGTTGCCGCAAATCAGGGCCATTGGTGATATTGACGATGAAAGTGATAGTGTAAGCCTGTTGGCGCTGGACCCCACCTTGCCGCCAGCCTTGCCGGAGACGAGGCGCCTTTGCATCATTGCACGGCAGATTCATGCCTTTCCTATTGGGGGGCAACGCCCAACAGAGGCGCAATCTTTCACGCTTGCGCGTGCCCTCATAAGCCTTTTTGACCAGATACAAAATGCTGAATTTGACGTGCAAGATTTGGCAAGCCTTTGGCCTGATGATTTGTCGTCGCACTGGCAGGATATTGCGCAATTCCTATCTATTCTGACAAATTATTGGCCTGCTATCTTGGCGCAAGAAGAGGCGATGGATCCCGTGGCGCGTCGTCTTGCCCTGTTGCATAAGCAAATCGCCCAATGGGAAAGCGCCCCTCCTGAGGGACCTGTGATTGTTGCAGGGTCAACAGGGACATTGGCAGGCACAAGGCGGTTGATGGCAGCCGTTGCGCGCCTACCGCAAGGACAGGTCGTGTTTCCTGGTCTTATCACCGATATGACTGCCACAGATTGGGAGGCGATTGGCGCTGATAAAACACATCCATTTCATCCTTTGCACCTCACGCTTGAAGCGCTGTCTCTGTCGCTCGAGGATATTCAAATATGGCCCGCCAGTCAGGCGCAGGCCGCTTCTTCAGCCCCACGCTTGCGCTTTTTATCGGAGGTGATGCGCCCTGCGAGCCAAACCGATTTATGGCGGCAATTGGCAACCCAGCAAGACGGTTTAACCAAGAAAGAGAGCTTTGCAGGATTTCGGCGGTTAGAGGCAACAGATTCTCATGAAGAAGCTGCGATTATCGCTCTTTTATTGCGTCAACAATTAGAAACCCCGCGCAAAACAGCCATCCTTGTGACGCCAGATAGGCAATTAGCGCAAATGGTGCGCTCAGAATTGCAGCGATTTGATATTACGATTGATGATTCGGCAGGTGAGCGCCTCATCACCTCAGCCATTGGTGCCTTTTTATTCAAGATTAGCCACCTCATCGGCTCTAAGGATCCCCTCATTGATATGGTGCAACTCTGTGACCATCCTTTTGCCGCTGGTGGGATGGACAGGTCGGAATTCCGTGCGCAGTTCCAACATATTCAAAAGCATCATCTGCGCGGCGCGCTGTCATTTCATGATCTGGATGGTTTGATTTCCTATTTGCAGAAACAAGAACCTGACGCCGCCCAGTTTGTCGAAGAGCATATCAAAGCCCCACTTGCCCCCTTGCTTGCCTTATCGGGACGCAGTGTGATCCCACTATCCTTATTTGCCCAGACATTGGGGGAGGTGGCCGAGGCTATGGCCGCAACAAGGCCGTCTGGCACAGATGATGCTGTCTTGAAATTATGGTCAGGCGCCGCGGGTGAGGCTGCCGCAAACCTACTGGCAGAGCTTACCGCCTATGGCACCGATTATGCGATGCCAGCTTCAGCGCTGACAGATGTGATGCAATCCTTCTTGCAATCATCTGAGTTGCGTAAACCCTATCATCAACAATCGCGCCTTGCGATTTTGGGGGCTGTGGAATCGCGGATGCTAACCGCTGATATGGTCATTTTATCTGGTTTGAATGAAGGGATTTGGCCGCCTAAGCCAGAAGCCAGTTTATGGATGAATAGCGCGATGGCAGCAGAGATTGGCTTGCCGCATCGGCAATGGCGTATTGCGCTATCAGCTCATGATTTCATGATGGCAGCTGCGCAGCCCGAGGTCGTGATCACGCGGGCAAGGCGCCAAAATGATAGGCCAACTTTGCCAAGCCGCTGGCTGACACGGATGGATGCCGTGATGGAAGGGGCAGGCATCTCTGATTTAATCGCGTCTCGGTTGCCAGAAGATATTGCAGCTATTTTGGCGCATCGGAAATCTGTAGAGGTGGCGGCTATAGGATCGCCAGCACCGCGACCGCCAGTGCCGTATCGACCAGACTCGCTATCTGCTACACAGCTCGACAGGCTTATCGCTGATCCCTATGGCATTTATGCAGATAAGATTTTGCGTCTTCGTGCGTTGCGCCCGGTGAATGAGCCTCCGAATGCGGCACTCAAAGGCAATTTGTTTCATGAGGCCTTACAATTATTTATTGAAGCCTATCCTGAAGGCGCACTCACACCATCCCATGCTCAGATTCTGTGTGAATTGGCGCGTCCCTTATTTCAGCCTTATTGGCATCATTTGGAGGTGGCGCATATTTGGTGGCCGCAAATGGAGAAGCTGGCAACATGGTTTGTCGCGCATGATAATCACTATCGTGGGGCGGATAGTCAGCAGTTTGTTGAGACAAAAGCGATTTGTCATATCGCGCCAAAAGATAGACAAATTGCCATCACAGCCAAAGCGGACCGCATCATCAAGACAGGCGATGAGGCCCATATTATCGATTATAAGACAGGGGTCCTGCCGACCAAAAAATCTGTGGCTTTGGGGCGGTCCATTCAAATGTTGGTTGAAGCTGCCTTGCTATCACAAGGGGGATTTGCGGCGATTGGAACAGCCACGCCTCACTCGCTCAGCTATTGGAAATTAAAGGGCCGCGGTACACCAGCCGCGGAGATTTCAAATGTCACACCAGAGGGGCTGGATAGTGAGGCATTATTCCAAGCGATGGTAGATGTCATTTCTCATTTTGAAGAGGAAGATGCCGCCTATTATAGCGAGCCAGATCCTGCCCTCGCCCCTAAATATTCAGATTACCGCCATCTAGCACGTATCAAGGAATGGCGTATTTCGGAGGCTGGCAATGACTGATACGCGCCAAATCCAAGCCTCTGACCCGCAACGCTCTGTTTTCGTGTCGGCAAATGCGGGTACTGGTAAAACAAAGGTGTTGATTGAACGTGTGCTGCGTTTGCTGCTCTCTGATATTACGCCGGATAGTATTTTATGCGTTACATTCACCAATGCTGCTGCTGCTGAGATTGAGGAGCGCTTGAACCAAAAGCTGGCCTCTTGGGCGATCATGTCATCTCAGGATTTGCGTGATGATATGCGTGCGATGACAGGGGAGCAGCCAACACAAGATATGCTGCTTCGTGCGCGGCGCCTATTCGCAGAGGTTATTGATAATGACCAAGGGCCCAAGGTTGAAACAACCCATTCCTTTTGTCAGTCATTATTATCGCGCTTTCCCGTCGAAGCGGGTGTCCCGCCTCATTTCAAATTGGTAAGTGATGCCCAAAAGCAAAGCCTCCTAAAAGACTGTTATGCCGCTCTGTTCACAGACCCCTCTCACCTTGTGCAGCAGGCACTGGCAGATTTAATCGCGTTAACAGATAGCCAGACCTTATTCTCTTACATCACATCCTTTATTGATTTTAGACAGTTGTCAGATGCAGCCATTGCTATGCCGCTTGGCTTTGTGGCGGCCTTCGAAGAAGAGATGCAACAGATTAGCCCCTATCACATAGGTGACATGGCAGAGCGAACCTTGTCCGTGGTAGAGCAGCTTCATCACTATCCTTTAAAAATGTTGTTTGAGGCGCGGCCTGATAAATGTGAGCCACTTGGCAGGTGGCTAGCCTTGCCAGATACAAAGGCGCAGGCAGAGGCGCTTCACTGGGTTATAGGGTTATTCACAACACAGAAAGCCACACCCAAATCTGTCTTTGTGAAAGCACAAATAACTGAGCAACCAGAATTAGCTGAGTATCAAGCGCGTATCGCAGAGCTGCTATGCCAATTTGTGAAAGAGAAAAGTGCACTCCTAACAGTTCATCGCAGCCGCGCCCTATATCGGGTGGGACAAGCGGTTGCGATATCTTATGAAGCGGCCAAGATGCGTGCTGGGCTGTTAGATTATGATGATTTGATTATCAAGGCTGACAAACTGCTCTCCTCAGCTGAGATGCGTGCCTGGGTGAGGTGGAAGCTAGACCATGGCATCACCCATATTTTGGTGGATGAAGCGCAAGATACCAACCCGTCCCAATGGCAATTATTATCTTCCCTAGCAGAGGAGTTTTTTGCCGAAGAAGCAGAAGAGGGACAGCATCGCACCCTATTCTCCGTTGGGGATTTTAAGCAGTCTATCTATAGCTTCCAGGGCGCAAACCCCCATATCTTTTTACAAAAAGGCTCAGAATTTGAAGCGCAAGCAAAGCGATCGCTTCATCATTTTGACAAAGTGACTTTGGCGCGTTCTTATCGCTCATCGAAAGCCATTTTGGATTTTGTGAATCATGTGCTTGACCAAGAGGGAGTCTCTGGCTTGGGCGGTGCATTTGATACCCATGAAGCGGCATTTCTCGACAAGTTTGGTCATGTTGGGTTGTGGCCTTTGTCAGAAGCCATTTCTGGGGAGGAGGCACCGCCCTATATCGCCGTGCCAACCCCGATAGAGCAAGCCCCGCAGAGTGAAGCAGGGGCAGATGCCTTGCTGGCAGAGCGGATTGCCGCCCATATGGCACAGCTTATCGCCGGCACAGCTGCAGATGTTCCGCATCGGCGGTATCAGCCACGCGATATGATGGTGTTGGTACGAAAACGAGATCGGTTTTTTGCGCTTTTGCGTGGGGCGCTTATCCGTCACAATATTCCGGTGTCTGGTGCTGATCGGCTTTATCTCAGTCGTCAGATTGAAATTAGTGACTTGTTAGCGCTGGGTGATGTGTGTTTGTTGCAAGAAGATGATTTGCAACTAGCAGCCTTGCTGAAATCGCCGCTCTTTGGCCTTTCTGAAGATGAGGTCATGGCATTGGCAATGAAGCGCCCCGCCGGTCAATCCTTATTTGCCGCACTGAAAGTAAAAGCCGGGTCTGATAGTATCTACAGCCAAGCAGCCGCAAAGCTGGAGGGCTATTTATCCTTGTCGACAAGCCTAGGCCCTGCTGCATTTTTTGAAGTGGTGCTTGCCAAAGGAGGGCGTGATGCCTTTTATCGCCGGCTGGGGACAGGTGTCGATGAAAGTTTCAATGCCTTTATTCGCCAAGCCTATGATTTTGAGGCCGAAGGCGGTGTTGGGTTGTCTGCTTTCCTCGCCCATAGCCGGACTTATGGCGGGGAGATTAAACGCGACCTCGGCAATATGACTGAAAATGAAGTGCGAATTCTGACAATTCATGGGGCGAAGGGCTTGCAGGCACCTGTGGTCTATCTGCCAGATACTATTGCAGGGATGGATCCCCCCGATCCGCTGGTAAAGTCAAAATCTGCGTTGTTTTGGCCGGATGACTCAGCCTTGCTGCCACCCCTGATCGCCGAACAGAAAGACGCTATGGCTGAGGAGCGGGCCGCTGAACAACAACGTTTGCTTTATGTAGCGCTGACCCGGGCGGCTGAATGCCTCTTTATCACAGGATGGCAGAAGAAACGAAGCAAGAAGCAAGCCGATAATTGGTATGCGCTTTGTCAGCAGGGCATGGCATCTCTTGGTGTGACAGCAGATGAAGAGGGTGGATACAGCCTCACGCATCAGGGTGCCGCAGGTGAGGCTGGATCAGAGATGACACCGGCTGATGATAATCCACTAATCGATGTGGAGGCCGCTTATCCCTGGGCCTTCTCGCGGCCGCCTGTCGAAGAGCAACCTGTTCGGCCGCTGGTGCCTTCCCAGACTCCTGAGAAACAGCAGCCCCAATCAGTGGCAACAGCATCAGGGCAACAGGCGCGCCAAGAGGGTATTTTCATCCATTATCTTTTGGATATGGTGGGCGGCATCCCAGCTGAGAGCCGTGCTGAGGGGCTTGAGCGGGTGGCGCGGCAGGCAGCTGCCCAATTCCCATTGCTGGCAGAAGAGCGCCGTTTGTCATTATCGGCTCATCTAGTGCGCTTCATGTCTCAGCCAGACTTTGCGCCACTTTTCTCAGATAAGGCTCTTTCTGAGTTTCAGATATCAGGTGTTGTGGGCACCAAGACTGTGATTGGTCAAATTGATAAGGTGGTGCTTGATGATGATGAGATTTGGCTCGTTGATTTTAAATCAGGCCGCCCTCAAGGGGATAGGCCGCCCTCATCTTATGTCACGCAGATGGCGCTCTATCACGCACTACTGGTGCAGATTTATCCGGGTAAAGCGGTGAGGGCATCTTTAATTTGGGTGCAGGATTTTGCCGTGACGGATCTGACCACCGAACAGATGGCAGAGGCACTTGATGAGATGTTGGATAGAGAATGAAGAGGGGCAAAGTTTGATGAGGGGCAGCCCTTGACCATGGCAGCTGCACTTCTTACATTCAAAGAATAGCCCACTTTGCATAAATAGGGGAAAAATATGGCTACCGTAAAAACCACAGATTCAGACTTTCAAACAGATGTACTAGGTGCTGATACACCTGTGCTTGTTGATTTCTGGGCAGAATGGTGTGGTCCGTGTAAAGCGATTGGACCGGCTTTAGAAGAAATTTCAGCAGAATTAGGCGATAAAGTTAAAATCGCAAAATTGAATATTGATGAGAACCCAATGACACCAACACAATATGGTGTGCGTGGTATTCCGACATTGCTTATCTTTAAGAATGGTGAAGTTGTCGCAGAAAAGATTGGCGCAATGCCAAAGTCACAGCTTCAGTCATGGATTGAAGAAAGCCTTTAAGAAGGCGTCTATCATCTAATCTGGCAGGGTGCCGTTTTCATCAAGGACATGCCCTGCCAAATAAAGCGAGCCGCAGATTAACAGATGCGGCTCATTTTGTGCCAAGGTCACCGCCGCTTGAAGCGTGGGGGCTGTCATAGCGGCAACACCGTATTTATCCGCAGCTTCAGCAATCTCAGATGCCGATAGCGCAGCTTCTTGTTGTGGGATAGTAACTGCAATAATACGCGCTGCCATCGGGGCTATCTGGGCAATAAAATCGCCAATAGGCCGCGTATTCAAAGCGCCGATAATCACACACCATTGTTTGTCAGACATTGTCTTAACGAGCGCCTCTGCGCCATGGGCATTATGTGCCCCATCAAGCCAAATCGGTGTGCCGCCTGTAATATCAATCAAGCGACCATTATCCAATTTCTGAACGCGGCCGGGCCATTTTGCCTTAGCAACGCCGGTAATGGCACGCTCTAAAGGGGCGAGATTGGTAATGGCAAGCGCTGCCGCAGCGCAGGCCGCATTATCATATTGATGGTCACCAGCTAGGGCCGGGGCGGGGGCTGTCACTGTGCCGTGTGCTGTTGTGAGGGTGAAGCTGCCATCTGCTTGTTTATCATAGTAGAAGGCATCACCCATCCAGTGACAGGTGACCTCTTTTTGGGTGGCAATGTCCCTCAGGCCTATCTTAGCTTCGTCTGATTGCGCAGCGATAATAGCTGGCGATCCCGTTTTAAAGATACCTGCCTTTTGCCGTGCGATTTCGGTGATGTCACTGCCCAGAAAATGTTCATGATCACGGGCGATAGGTGTGATAATTGTGGCCGCTGGCTGGGCGATGACATTAGTGGAATCAAGCAAGCCGCCCAAGCCTGTTTCTAAGATAACTAGATCGGCTGGCACCCGCGAGAAAGCAAGAAATGCTGCCGCCGTTGTCACTTCGAAGAAGGTGATAGGCTCTCCAGCATTACAATCTCTCACCTCTTTTAGAAGGGCTGCTAGTTCAGCATCAGAGATGAGCTTATCAGCAAGGCGAATGCGCTCATGAAAGCGGCATAGATGAGGGGAGCTGTAAACATGGCAGCGCAAGCCCGCTTCATTAGCCATGGCGCGTAAAAAGGCAGCAGTAGAGCCCTTACCATTCGTGCCAGCGATATGGATCACAGGCGGCAATGCTTCATGCGGGTTGCCAAGCTTTTTTAGGATGTCGAATGTCCTATCAAGGCCTAAATCAATTAACTTAGGGTGAAGGGCGGCGAGTTCGGCTAGAACCGTATCAATCTCAGACATCAGTGTGACGGTTAGGTTTATTCAGCGGCTTGTAAGCGCGCTTTATGCGTCAGTAATGAGATAATCTGCGCAATTTTGCTGCGTTGTTCGGCGCGTGGAATCACAGCATCTACCATGCCATGATCTTGCAAATACTCGGCTGTCTGGAAATCTGCCGGTAACTTTTCACGCACAGTCTCTTCGATCACGCGGCGGCCCGCAAATCCAATAATGGCGCCTGGCTCAGCAATTTGAATATCGCCTAACATAGCAAAAGAGGCTGTCACACCGCCGGTTGTAGGGTGCGCAAGCAACACAATGTACGGCAAGCCTGCTTCAGCCATTTTATCAGTGGCAATCACAGTGCGTGGCAATTGCATCAGGGACAAAATCCCTTCTTGCATGCGCGCGCCCCCTGTTGAAGGCACAGTGATAACGGTGGCTTTGCGCGCAATCGCTTCTTCGGCAGCGGCAAGGATGGCATCACCAACCGCACGCCCCATGGAGCCGCCCATAAAGCGGAAATCAAAGGCTGCGATCACAACATCAAGGCCTTCGATCTTGCCAGCTGCAACAGCGATGGCATCTTTGGCATCAACTTTGGCGCGGCTCTCTTTGAGGCGGTCTGTATATTTTTTGCTATCTTTAAATTTTAGCGGGTCATCTGCATTTGGAGCAACAGCGATGCGCTCAAAGGCAGCGCCATCAAATAGCATGGCAAAACGGGCTTCTGGTGGCAAAGGCGCGTGATAGCCGCATGATGTGCAGGTGTGGAATGATGCTTCAAATTCCTTATGGAAGATCATTTGACTGCAGGATTTACACTTAATCCATAATGTGTCTGGCACATCATTTGATTTTACGAATGCCTTAATCTTCGGCAAAACAGCGTTTGTAATCCAGTTCATAGCAATTCTCGCTTACCAAAAAACTCTATAGCTACTATAGCGTTTATTTACCTGATGCGGCAATGGCTTTTGCCATATCAGCCACGAAGGCCCCGATTTTCTGCGGAATATCAGCAGAAGCCACACCTGACTCATCAATATTTTGCGCAATGATATCAACGACAGCTGACCCTACAATGGCGCCATCTGACAGCGTGGCTGCTTCTGCGGCTTGTGCTGGTGTACGGATTCCAAAACCAGTCACAACAGGGAGTGTCGTTGCGGCTCGAATATCTGCCACAGCTGCCTTAATGCTATCAGCGCCGGCGCTCTTGGTGCCTGTGATGCCGGTGATAGAGACGTAATAGACAAAGCCGCCTGCTTTTTCCAAAACGCGTGTGAGGCGTCCGCCCTTTGTTGTCGGGGTAGTCAGACGGATAAAATCAAGGCCAGCCTCTCTTGCGGGATCACATAGTTCACCATCTTCTTCTGGCGGAAGATCAACGATGATCAAACCATCAACACCGGCCTCTTTGGCTTTGGCGAGAAAGGCATCACGGCCATAAATATAAATCGGGTTAAAATACCCCATAAGGATGAGCGGGATATCAGGATGGCGTTGGCGGAAATCTGCGGCAATCTGCAGCGTCTTTTCCAATGTCATGCCTGCTTTGATAGCGCGTAAGCTAGCCGCTTGAATGGCAGGGCCATCCGCCATCGGGTCAGAGAAGGGCATGCCAAGCTCAATAAGGTCAGCGCCGCCAGCGACAATTTCATCAAGAATATCCACACATAATGCCTCAGACGGGTCACCGGCTGAGACAAAAACACCAAGGATGCCGCGTCCGGCTTGTTGTGCCGCTGCAAAGCTTTGCGAAATACGATTAGCCATCTTATTTGTCCCTCTTCATCAACCGCTTACAGCAAGCCACGTTCGTCAAGCATCGGCAAGACGGCGCCCAGGTCTTTGTCACCTCTGCCACACATATTCAAAATTACAATTTTATCTTTGCTCAGCGTTGGGATAAAGGTTGAGGCAAATGCTAGCGCATGAGATGGCTCAAGTGCTGGAATAATACCTTCTTTGCGCGAACAGAGCTGGAAAGCTTTCAAGGCGTCTTCATCGGTTGCGCTTACATAATTCACGCGGCCGACATCATGCAGCCACGCATGTTCTGGGCCAATGCCTGGATAATCAAGACCTGCCGAAATAGAGTGTGCATCTGTGATTTGGCCATCATCTGACTGCAAGAGATAGGTGCGGTTGCCATGCAATACGCCTGGTGTACCGCCTGTTAGGCTTGCCGCGTGGAAGCCGCTATCAATGCCATGGCCAGCTGCTTCAACGCCGTAGATATCAACATCCTTATCATCAAGGAAGGGATGGAAGAGGCCCATCGCGTTTGACCCGCCGCCAATGCAGGCAATCAGCGCATCTGGCAAGCGGCCTTCTGCTTCCATCATCTGGTCTTTGGCTTCTTTGCCAATAATGGCTTGGAAGTCGCGGACCATCTCTGGGTAGGGGTGTGGTCCTGCTACGGTGCCGATGATATAGAAGTGCGTTTCTGGATTGGCCACCCAGTAGCGGAGCGCTTCATTCATCGCATCTTTCAAAGTCGATGTACCCGATGTGACAGGATGCACCTTTGCGCCAAGCAGCCGCATGCGATCAACATTCGGTTTCTGGCGACGTACATCTTCGGCGCCCATAAATACTTCACATTCGAGATCAAACAGGGCGCACGCTGTGGCTGTGGCAACCCCATGCTGGCCGGCGCCTGTTTCCGCTATGATTTTGGTTTTGCCCATACGTTTGGCAAGCAAGGCCTGGCCAAGCACATTATTAATTTTATGCGCACCTGTATGGTTCAACTCATCACGTTTGAAATATAATTTGGCGCCGCCAAAATGCTCAGTTAGGCGCTCTGCGAAATATAAGGGCGAGGGGCGACCAATATAATGTGTTTGATAATAGCGCAGCTGCTCTTCAAATTCTGGATCAGCCTGGGCTTCGCGATAGGCTTGCTCAACAGAGAGGATCAAAGGCATTAATGTTTCAGCGACAAACCGTCCGCCATGAATGCCAAAACGGCCATCTTCGTCTGGCCCGCTCTGAAATGAGTTTAATGCTTGTTCCATACTCATACCCTGCTCATCACATGTAATTATTCTGTCATCATAGATATAGATGATTTCACCGTGGTTGCCACTGATTTCTTTACTTTTGGGCGGCCTTTACAAAGGCGGTGATTTTTTCATGATCTTTGACGCCTTTTTCCCCCTCAACAGCGGATGAGACATCAAAATAATGTGCCCCTGTTTGCGCTTTCGCATCACCTAGTGTCTCGGCGCTCAAGCCGCCTGCTAACATCCAGGGGAGGGGGAGGGAAAGATTCGCAACTAATTGCCAATCAAATTGATGGCCGGTACCGCCCGGCAAGCCTGTTTGCGGGGCATAGGCATCAAATAAAAGCATATCCACCACATCAAAATAAGCCTCTGCTGCCGCGATATCATCGCTGTCTCTTACCCGAATGGCTTTCATCACAGGCAGGTTTGTAGCCGCTCTGATAGCGGCGGCTTGTTGCGGTGTCTCCGCGCCATGAAGTTGGATGATATCAGGGGCCGCATACTCGATAATCTCATCAAGGTAGGCCATTGTCGGATCAACCGTGAGAGCTACACGAAGCGGGCCATCCGCCCTTGCGCAATCACGCAATTGTGCGGCCTCTTCAAATGAGAGGTGACGAGGCGATTTCTCAAAGAAAACCATACCAATAAAGGCGGCGCCTACCTCATGACAATGATGATAATCAGCGACTGTGCGGATGCCACAAATTTTTGCACCTTGCGCTGGTAGGCGTTTGGATAAGTCCATCATTGCCTAGCGCCCTGTCTTATCATCATTTGGGGCTTTGATCAGCGCTTGTTTCGCAAGCTGCTTGCGCAAGGAGCGAATGGTGAATTGCACCTGCATCAGGCGCAATGAGGCGGCTGTGCCAACAATCAACAAGCCTGCACCAAAGGCCAAGAGCATGGCAAGCCAGATAGGTACTGTCAGCGTCGGTAATGTTGGTAGTAATATGAGGTCTATTTCGCCGGCATTAACGACCGCAAAATAGGCGCAATAGCCAAAAAAGCAGAGGCTAATGATGACCCACAGAAATTTAAAAATAGCCGCCATTGGGCGCAGCCTCTCTCTTCACCCGATGTGATGGGGATGCTTAGGATTTGTTAAGCCGCTCTTTCATGCCTTTCCCCATTTTGAAGAAAGGGACAGATTTTGGCGCGACCTCAACAGCTTCGCCCGTCCGTGGATTGCGGCCCATGCGTCCATCTCTGTGACGTACGGAAAAGGCCCCAAAGCCTCGCAGCTCTACACGATTACCATCTTCGAGTGCTTCGATGATTGTGTCGAACACAGTATTAACGAGCCGCTCAATATCACGATGATAGAGGGTTGGATTTTGCGCTGCCAATCGGGCAATCAATTCAGATTTCGTCATGCCACAACCTTTAAACTTCTTGCTTGTCTTAAATCATGACGAAACAGGCCCTTTTGGTCAATCAAAAGCTAGCTTTTGCGCCAAAAAGAAAGGCCCCTTTCGTAAAAAGGGGCCTTTTTTAACTATTTTATAAGACGTAGTCGGTCTTAGCTGTCGTCATTGTCCTTTTTGGCCAATGCCGCGCCAAGGATGTCACCCAAGCTTGCGCCTGAGTCTGAAGAGCCGAAGTTTGCCATTGCTGCTTTTTCTTCAGCAATTTCGCGAGCCTTCACTGACAATGACAATTTACGTGTCTTATTGTCGATTGATGTGATAACCGCATCAAGCTTCTCTTCAACAGCAAAACGCTCTGTACGCTGTTCTGAACGCTCTTTGGCAAGGTCACCGCGGCGGATAAAGCCTGATAGACCTTCACCAACGCGTACCTCAAGACCTTGTTCAGTCACTTCTGTGATTGTACATGTAACTGTTTCACCCTTGCGGACCTGATCTAGCTGACCAGCATATGGGTCTTCAGACATTTGCTTGATGCCAAGAGAGATACGCTCTTTTTCAACATCAACGTCAAGGACCTTCGCTTTGACCATGTCACCTTTTGTAAAGCCTTCAAGCGCTTCTTCGCCTGTCACTTCCCAAGAGATGTCTGATAGGTGAACCAGGCCATCAATCTCTGCGCTCAAGCCGACAAAGAGGCCGAACTCAGTGATGTTGCGGATTTCACCTTCAATTTCAGTACCAGCTGGGTTTGCGGCTGCAAACTCTTCCCATGGGTTGCCTTGTACTTGCTTCAGACCAAGTGAGATACGACGCTTTGTCATATCGATATCGAGTACCATAACTTCGATTTCTTGGCTGGTAGATACAATCTTGCCAGGGTGTACGTTCTTCTTTGTCCAGCTCATTTCTGAGACGTGAACAAGACCTTCGATACCTTCATCCAACTCAACGAATGCGCCATAGTCAGTGATATTTGTGACACGGCCTGTGAGCTTCGCACCGATTGGGAACTTCTCAGCAGCCGCTTCCCATGGATCTGACATCAATTGCTTCATGCCAAGTGAGATACGCTGTGTTTCCTGGTTGAAGCGGATAACCTGTACATCAACAGTTTGACCAACAGTCAAAGCTTCTGATGGGTGGTTGATACGACGCCATGCGATATCTGTCACGTGTAGCAAGCCATCAACGCCGCCCAAATCAACGAAGGCACCGTAATCTGTGATGTTCTTAACCACACCTTGTAGGACCTGACCTTCTTCAAGGCTTGATACCAACTCAGAGCGTGCTTCAGCGCGTGATTCTTCGAGAACGGCGCGACGTGATACAACAATGTTGCCACGACGTCTGTCGATCTTCAAAATCTGGAATGGCTGTGGTGTACCCATAAGTGGGGCAATGTCATGAACTGGGCGGATATCAACTTGTGAGCCAGGTAGGAAGGCTGTTGCGCCTGACAGATCAACTGTAAAGCCACCCTTCACACGGCCAAAGATAACGCCTGTGACACGTTCTTGTGCTTCGAAAGCGCGCTCAAGCATGATCCATGCTTCTTCGCGTCT
>WTJA01000016.1:0-1064 GCA_011524995.1 Alphaproteobacteria bacterium
AGACAAAGCCATCATGTTGTTCAGCAAGCGCGTTGATGCGATCTAAAGACCCCATAAAATACGCCATTTCTGGCGCATCTAAATCAGCCACCGCACGCGCAACATTTAATTGAGCAATCATATCATCCTCATTGATTTCCAGGCCTTTGAATGAGCATTTCAACGACCCTATTTTCTGTCTTCATACCCTAAAATCTTATCATCGTGTGATTATTCACTTCACAATTGCGTGAAACAGCCCAAATTGCGTTTTTAATGTTTTATTAATCACTTATGTAGCATATACTTAAGGATAGTAACGAGTCGGCCCTGATAGCTGATCACTTTTGGATAAATTGGCGTGAATTTGTGACCCATAAGACACCGCGAATGATGACAGTAAGCTGGGCGCTCTTAGCAAGTACATTTCTTGCCACAGTTAGCCCTGCTTTTGCCAATCCTTCAGGCGGCACTGTCACAGGTGGCAGCGCCACTATCGCTGGTGAAGGCACCTCTCATGTGATCATCGACCAGGCGAGCGACCGCGCCTTTATCGAATGGCAAGATTTCTCTGTTGGTTCAAACGAACAAGTCTCCTTCCAGCATAGCCATGCGGGCGCTGTAACAGCCAATAAAGTCATTGGCAGCAATCCGTCTGACATTTTAGGACGGATTCAGGCTGATGGTCAGATTTTCATCATTAATGGCAATGGCGTTATTTTTGGTGAAAGCTCTGTTATCGATGCCGCAGGTCTTTTAGCAACAACGCATAATCTCGATATGGCGGATTTCATGGCAGGCACTGACCCGCTTGACTTTGCCGGGGGCACAGAGGCCGTTATCAATAATGGTAACATCGCCATAAGAGAGGGTGGATTTGCGGCCTTGCTTGCCCCTCATATCATCAATAATGGCGTTATTTCTGCGCGGCTAGGTAAGGTCACCATTGGCGCATCTGAAAGTGTGTCAGTTGATTTCTTTGGTGATGGATTGTTGAGCTTTGCCAGCAATGCCGGCGTGACCTCAGACACAGCCCCTGACGGCCAAGCCCTGATTGAACAGCTCGGCACCGTATCAGCCGATGG
>WTJA01000016.1:1164-7531 GCA_011524995.1 Alphaproteobacteria bacterium
GGCGGGTCTGTTGAATTGTCATCTGCTGCAACGTTGCGTCATGCATCTCTGGCCAATGTAAATGTGGGCGATGGGCACCTGTTGCTTGACCCGAAAAATATTACAATCGGCGCTAGCACCGAAGTACAAAGCTGGTCCTATCAAGGCGTGATTGGTCGTTGGTATAGCATCGACACAGATGTTAGCGACCTAGATAGTAATGACCGCTTTGGCTCTTCAGTTGCACTGTCCTCCAATGCACGATTATTAGCTGTTGGCGCTCCGAATGATGATGGTAGCTCCGGCAGTCTGGCTAATGCCGGTGCGGTTTATCTTTTCACTTTCTCAGATGGTGATTTTTCGGACGGCACCTTGGTCGGGCGTATCGGTTCTGGCTATACAGGCACTAAAAGCACGAATGTCACATTAGAAGCCAATGATGAATTTGGCTCTGCCGTAGCGATAGACGATGATGGCAACCGGCTTGCCATTGGCGCTTGGAAAGATGATGGCCGCAACAATGCACGCCAAGATACCGGTTCAGTATATCTCTACTCCTTCACAGACACTGCCTACTCTGGAGGCGCGCAAGAATCTATTATCGGTTACGCATACAATACAACCGGGAACTATGATTTCTCGGACTTGAGCAAATTTGACTATTTTGGCTCATCTGTTTCGCTGAATAGTGATGGAAGCAGGATGGTTGCCGGTTCAATTGGCGACGACGGCTATGGAGGTTCTGTAAGCGCTGTCGGAGCTGTTCATTTGTTCACCTTCACAGATTCTAGCTTTAACGGAACAGACCATTCAGGTTCTATAGGCGCAGACTACACTGCTCCTGGCAGCTATGATTACACTCACCTAGCAAGCGATGATAAATTTGGTCAATCTGTTGGCTTATCCTCCGATGCACAACGATTGATTATAGGCCACCCTCATGACGATGGAGACGGTGATGGCTACACTAATTCGGGAGCTGTAACTTTATTTAGGTTTAGTGACGGAGATTTCAGCACTCCATCACCTTTAGTAAAAATTGGTAATGGATACAAAAGTGGAAACGATATTGATTTCTCAGCAATGAGTGGAGATGAATTTGGAGAAGCAGTTGGCATAACAAATGATGGAATGAGATTTGTTGTTGGTGCACCCGGTGATGATGGATACGGATTGAATAATACCAACAACTACGGCGTCGTCCATCTATTCAAATTTAGCAATACCAATTACACTGTTGGCAATGGTGAAACCATGTACCCTGGCACAATAGGCAACGGGTACACTCAAAGTGGCAGCCTAAATGTAAGTTTTTTGACATCTAACGATGAGTTTGGCTCCGCCCTTGCCTTAAATGGAACAGGTACCCGACTTGCTGTTGGAACACCTGGCGGCGATGGAGATGGAAACAGCGTTTCTAACTCAGGAGAAGTATCACTCATAAGCTTCAACGATACCAGCTTCGGCTCCCCAACCCTTACCGCCACAATGGGTGATGGGTATCTGCGCAATGACTTTGCTGATAACACCTACCTATCAGATGGCAATCAGGATAGATTTGGCAACTCACTTGCCTTTAACACTGCTGGCACCTTGCTAGCCGTTGGTGCCTCTGATGACCAAGGCGTCACATCTGGCACTGATGCAAGAGGCGCTGTCCACCTCTATAGCTTCACAGATAGCAATTATAGCGGCGCAACACTTCAGGGCGTGATTGGCTATGGCTATACAGGCAGCAAGTCACTTAACTTCGACCCTGGCACAGATGACAAATTCGGTAGCGGTGTTGCCTTAAATGGTGATGGCTCATTATTGGCCGTTGGTGAGTCAAATGACGGCAATAAAGGGGCGGTTCAGCTATTCAGCTTTACAGACACTGCCTTCAGCAGCCCGAGCCATGTTGGCACCATCGGTGAAGGCCATACAGACACCAACGATATCAACATCGCGCTAACAAATAATAACGAAGATTTTGGTGCATCAGTTGCTTTGTCGAATGACGGCTCATTATTGGCGATTGGTGCCCCAGGTCGCTATCAGTTTAATGGCGGTGATACCAATGAATATGGCGGGGTCTATCTCGTTCGGTTTAATAACACTGACTTCACCAGCGGCTCACATGTTGGCACAATCGGACGTAATTTTACCGGTTCATCCTCTCTGAATATCGCGTCACTAGAATCTGGCGATGAGTTTGGACGCTCAGTTGCTTTGGATGGCGATGGTAACCGCCTGGCTATTGGTGCCTCTGGTGATGATGGTAATGCCAACGGCAATGTTGATTCAGGTGCTGTCTTCCTCGTTAGCTTTGGGGATGATGAATTCACCACGCCAACACTCACAGCCATGATCGGGAATGGCTATACAGGCGGGCAAAATGTGGATGCCTCCCTGAATAGCGCAGCGGACAAGAATGATGAATTTGGTACATCTGTCGCTTTGAATGATATTGGCGACAGGTTAGCCGTCGGCGCGCCAGGTGATGATGGCTCTTCAGAATCATTATCCAAAAGTGGGGCTGCCTACCTCTTCTCCTTTACCGATGCCAATTTTACCGGTGGTTCGCTTCAAACAACCATCGGCGCCGATTATACAAGCAGCGGTGAGATTGCCCTTGATACGCTCCAAACCAGTGACGAATTTGGCACGGCCGTTGCCCTAAATGGCGAAGGCACCATGTTAGCGGTTGGCGCTATTTTGGATGATGGTCGTGATAATGACTATAACAATGCGGGTGCGGCCTATCTGTTTAACGCAGCGCATATGTCAGGCGCTTATCCCTCAAATAGCGTGAACTTTGCGTCTCAATCAGGCAAATCCATTACGGTTAATGCCTATGAGATTGCTGACCTCATCACACGCGGCACGAATGTTACATTACAAGCCTCTAATGATATCACTGTTGCGAATGCCATTACAGCAGGCACTTTTGGCACAAATAAAGGGGACCTGACACTCGCTGCTGGCCGGTCTATCTTGGTGAACCAAAATATCCGCACAGAGGGTGGTGACATCAACCTCTATGCGAATGACACAACCGCCAATGGTGTTGTTGATGCCCAAAGAGATGCTGGCAGTGCGCGTATCGGCATTGCTGATAATGTGATTGTCCATGCCGGTGATGGTGATATTGAATTCCATTTACGTGATGGTACAGGCAAGACCAACACTGCCTCTGGCAATATTTCAATTGGGGCCTCTGCCTCCCTCATTGGTGCCCAAATCACATTGCGCAATGATGGCCCAACAACAGGTTCAGATATTGTGATTTCAAGCGGCGGCGCGATTAATGCCTCTGCCACGGGCGATGCGATTATCCTTGCGAGTGATAATTTCGTCAATAATAGCGGGTCCTCTGCGGTCAACCCATCGGCTGGCCGTTATCAAATCTGGTCAACCTCCCCCTCTGGCGACACTTTGGGCGGGCTATCTTATGATTTTGTCCAATATAACGCGACCTATGGCACAAGCTCTATCCTTGGTGGCGCATCTGAAAATGGGTTATTCCATACCTATCAGCCAACCGTGACACCAACATCATTCGCCCCTTACAACAAGACTTATGATGGCACGACCACAGGCTCAACCAATCCAAACTATGCGTTATCTGGTGTTGAATCTGGTGAATCAGTGACCTTGACACAATCCTCTGTGACTTATGACACTGCAACAGCCTCATCTGGCAAGACCGTTACCGTCAGCGGCATTAGCGTCGCCTCTGCGAGCCGTGGTTCAGCCGATGTGTATGGCTATGCCATTGGCGCGACAACCCTCACCAACAGTGTTGGCGCCATCCTTCAAAAAGGCCTGACACTGACGGGCTATACGCCTAATGATAAAACTTATGATGGGTCAACAACTGCCACAGTGTCTTATGGGACCCTGACAGGTTTGGTCGGTGGTGACACAGTCACACTTGATACAAGCAGTGTTTCAAACAGTTTTGATACGGCCAATGTTGGCACGGGCAAGACTGTCACGACAACAAATCTTGCGCTATCTGGGGCTGATGCTGGCAATTACCGCATTGCCAATCAAACCGGCACAGCGGATATCACCGCCAAAGCCCTCACCCTTGGGTCCATCAATGCCTCCAACAAAACCTATAATGCGAATACCACAGCAAGCATCGCCTCCTATGGCGCACTAACAGGTGTTGTTGGTGGTGATACGGTCACATTGAATTCAGGATCAGCCTCAGCCAGCTTTGCTGATGCCAATGCCGGCACTGGTAAGACTGTGACTGTGAGTGGCCTTGCCTTAGGTGGGTCAGGCGCCTCAAATTACAGCATTGCCAACCAAACAACGACAGCAGACATCACCCCAAAAGCCTTATCAATCGGCGCAGCGACAGCCACAAGCCGCACCTATGATGGCACGACAAATGTCTCTCTTTCAGCCATTGGCAGCTTAAGTGGCTTTGTGGGGGCTGAAACAGTCACCGCCACTGGCACTGGTAGCTTTGCTGACAAAACAGCAGCCAATGGCAAAACAGTTACTATATCCTACACCTTAGCAGATGGCACAAATGGGGGCTTGGCTGCTAACTATTCATTGGCTGACACGACCACGACTGCCAATATTACGCAAAAGACACTGACATTATCTGGCCAAACAGCTGCAGATAAAATCTATGATGGCTCTACCAGCGCCACAGTGACCTATGGCTCATTATCTGGCATTGTGGGCGGCGATACTGTGACACTTGATACAAGCAGTGCCTCAAATACCTTTGCCTCTGCATCTGTTGGTACAAATAAAACAGTTAATTTCAGCAACCTAGCCTTATCCGGTGCAGATGCTGGCAACTATGCAATTGGCACACAGCAAGCCACCGCCGATATCACGGCGAAGGCCTTGACCCTCGGCTCACTCAGTGCCTCAAACAAAACCTATGATGCCAACACCACAGCAAGCATTAGCTCCTATGGTGGTCTAACAGGTGTTGTTGGCGGTGATACGGTCACATTGGATTCAAGCTCTGCTGCTGCTAACTTTGCCGACGCCAATGCTGGCACTGGTAAGACTGTGACAGTGAGCAGCTTAGCGCTATCAGGGTCACATGCGAGCAACTATTCCATTGCCAACCAGTCAACAACAGCTGACATCACGGCCAAAGCACTTACAATTTCTGCGCCAACCGCAAACAACAAAACCTATGACGGCACAAATAACGCATCTGTGACAACAGGCACTATCTCCTCTGGACTTGTGGGAAGTGAAACCGTAACGGTGTCCTCGTCAGCCAGCTTTGCAGATGCCAATGTCGGCACTGGCAAGACCGTTACCGTCAGCTATAATCTCGGCGATGGGACAAATGGCGGCCTAGCGTCAAATTACACGCTTGCGGATAGTTCCATTCAGGCCAACATCACAGCCAAGGCCCTCACAATTTCGTCACCAACAATCACAGATAAAACCTATGATGGGTTGAATAGCATTTCTGTTAGCGCTGGCAATCTTTCTGGTTTAGAGGGATCTGAGACCTTGAATGTGTCTGCTTCTGGCAGCGTTTCAAATGCTGATGCTGGCACAGGTAAATATGTAACGGTCACCTATAATCTCACCGATGGGACGAATGGCGGTCTTGCCTCGAATTACAGCATTGCTGATGGCGCAGGCTCTGTGACAATTTCACCTGCCGCCCTCACCCTCTCAACCTTGAACGTGGCTGACAAGATCTATGACGGCAGTAATTCTGGCACGGCAAATTTCAGTGGCCTATCAGGATTTGTCAGCAGTGAGACGGTAACAGCATTGGCACAAGTGAATTTTGCAGATGCGAATGTTGGCACAAATAAAACCGCGACTGTGAGCTTTGGTCTGATGGACGGCACAAATGGTGGTAAGGCGTCGAATTACACCCTGGCAGACATGACCCGCAATGCGTCAATCACTGCCAAAGCGCTTACCATCTCTGGGTCCACAGTAGCCGATAAGATTTATGATGCGACAAATGCCGCACAAATCACTGCTGGCGCCCTCAACGGCCTCGTTAACAATGAGCAACTCAATGTAACAGGCTCCGGTAATTTTGCTGATGCGAATATTGGCGCCGCTAAGTCTATCGCCGTAAGCTATAGCCTCGCCGATGGAACAAATGGCGGTCTTGCCTCAAATTATACACTTGCAGGCGAGACATTGACCGCGGCTATCACTAAGCGTGTTTTGGGGCTATCAGGGCTCTCCATTGCTGATAAATTATATAATGCCAATAACAGCGCGACCGTCACCTCTTACGGCACATTGACAAATATAGCAGGCGCAGATGCCATCACGCTTGATAGCAGCGCCGCACAAGCGACATTTGCGACGCAAAATGCAGGCCTACAGACGGTATCTGTTACTGGTCTATCGCTTTCAGGGGCCAATGCTGCCAATTATGATC
>WTJA01000068.1:0-6677 GCA_011524995.1 Alphaproteobacteria bacterium
GGCTTCAGGAGGGGCACTAATATCATGCCAGCGATAAAGCCACCAATATGCGCAAAATAGGCAACGCCGCCGCTACCCGCTGACGCAAGGCCCCCTGGCACAGCTAAAAATTGGCCACCAATCCACAGGCCAAGAACGATCCAGGCAGGCACGTTTATTAACCGTACAATAATAATGACCCACATAAAGACTTTAATGGTGGCTTTGGGGTAGAGCATGATGTAACCCCCCAAAATCCCTGCAATGCCACCAGACGCACCAATTAGCGGGATCTGCGAGCTGGGGTCAATCAGGGCTTGGGTGAGGGCCGCAGCCGCACCGCACAACAGGTAAAAGAGGCAAAAGCGGAATTTACCAAGCGCATCTTCAAGATTATCCCCAAATATCCAGAGATAGAGCATGTTCGACCCCAGATGCATGAGGCCACCATGAAGAAACATGGAAGATAGGATAGTGACAATATCAAATTCAGAGAATAGTCGCGCCGGCACCACGCCATAATGAATGATGAGGATGCGCTCAGCATAAGGGTGAAGGCCTGATTGCCACATATAGGCCAATACGCACAGCAAAATGATGAGCCAGCTTATAAGCGGCCTTGTTTTTGTGGGGTTGTCATCAAATAAGGGCAGGAAAAACATGTTTCATCCTTTGATGGTACGGGCGGGGGGACTTGAACCCCCACGGCCTAAGGCCCACGGATTTTAAGTCCGTTATGTCTACCATTCCATCACGCCCGCATCACAACAAGACATGTTGTGGGTACGTGAATAACCAATCCTGAACAGAGATGCAAATTCTAAAAGACGCATTTTAGGAGAAAATCTCCTGATATTGCAAATTTCTTTATATCAACTATAATTGCATTAGCAAATTGTTGCCTGTAGGGAGAAAAAGGCATGAGCAAAGTAATTTCTAATGTGCGTAATCTACGTAAACGCGGCAAGACAAAGCTTGTGCGTATCTCTGATCAAATGAATGATTTGGCTTGGGAATTGTCTGAAAAGAATGACAAGGTGAATGACAGCCATACAGCAAAATCAATTGCGATGCTGGATGAGTCATTGGCGCTGATGCAGCGTGCGCTTGGCCTTCTTAATTCTGTGTCTATTGACCCAAATATGTTGGTTGAAGACGAAAAGCCAGTGGCAAAAAAGGCTGAGAAAAAAGCTGGTTTTTTCTCAAAAGGCAATAAGGCAGATGATGTTGCAGAACAAGCCGTGCCAATCGCAGCGCCAGCTGATCGGGCAGCGCCTATCGCGTCATTAAAGCCACAAGGTTAAGACAGATATCTATGGCGGATTAGCCGGCTAGTGGCGGGCTGAATAGCCGCCTAAGATTTCAAAACGTCTCAAAAATTCATGCGCCGCATCTTCAGCAGATTGCGGCGTTATCTTTAGGGATGCCGGCAGGCCGCGTGGCTGAGGGAATAGTTTCTTGGCATCTGATTCTGAGAAACCAGCAAGTTGCGTTGCCTCTAGCCAAGCCGCCATGCGGTCGGCACGCTTTATGATTGCTTTCACATAAGCTGGCAGATGCGCCGGAAGGCCAAATCGAAGATGAATAGCGGCTTCTAAGCCTGCCTCTATCTCTTTGTATTTGTTGCCTAAGACAGCCTTAAAGGGCGTGATCATGTCGCCAATGACATATTCTGGCCCATCATGGAGCAATGTTGCTAGGCGCCATTTTTGGTCCAGAGTTGGGGCATTGGCTTGCACAAGCCTTTCTACCAAAACAGAATGTTGCGCAACAGAATAAGCGAATGGGCCTTTTGTTTGGCCGTTCCACCGCGCAACACGCGCCAGACCATGCGCAATATCGGAGATTTCAATATCCATAGGGCTAGGAGACAGAATATCTAGCCGCCGTCCTGAAAGCATGCGTTGCCAAGCACGCGCTTGTGATTGACCCTTTGGCATCACACTTAGTCCTCTTCTTTTATCACTGACGCGCTTTGAGCTCGAAGGTCTCTTGGCACTAATGCTTACTTATTGTATTACCAAGGGCAGATAAGACGCCACCTCAAAGTGATAGGACAACCATGGATTTTTTTCAAACCAGAGAAAAATATCGCCGCCGCGAAATGAGGCATTCTGTCTCTTTTTTGTTTCGCGCTTCTATCATCTTGCTCGTTGCGTGGTTGGGATGGCTTTGGGGGAGTGCAGAACAAAAGCGCTTACAAGCAGATTCGAATCTTGCCCTATTTGAAAGCGACCGAGAGATTCAAAATCTGCGCAGCTTGGTAAGCCAATTACAGACGGAATTGACAGAAGCCAACGCCCAAGTGGCCACGTATAAAATCACAGATGAAAATTCAGGTCGCCTCACACAATTGGTGAAATCGCAAATAGCAAATGGCACAGAATTAGAGCAGATTTATGCGTCCTTGCAGTCATTGGGGGTGCCAACCAATTGCCGGCTTGTGTTTGATGAGCCTCTGGCTGTGGCAACGGCTCTCTATGGGGGCGAGGAATCTAAGGTATCGCTGTTTGATGGTGGTGTCCGCCTGTCAATCGAAGGCGCGATAAACGAGAATGGTAATAAGGCAAACCCGTGGTTTGATCCCTTTCAACCGGTGACCGTCCGCCATAGCTATTTAGGGGGACAAAGTCTCACTGAAAATACACTTCCCTTTAATATGGTTATCCCCGCACAAGACTGGCTACTTGACTTAAAATTCACCACATCAGATTTGCGGGGCTATGTTGACCTCAAGGTCTACAATTGTGTGATTGGTTAGCGCGGCGCTAACACGCCTTCTTTTTCAAAAAGAGTCTCAACGGCACAATAATCCTTGTACCCAAGACGACCGAGTGGCGCAAAAGCAGCGGTATCAACTTTGCCATCTGAAATATAAGCCTCGTCGATATGGATTGATACCACATGACCAATCACCATGACGCAGCCATCCCTATCCTCGGTACCTGGTAGGGTGATGCAGTCATGCAATTTACATTCCAGATGGGCAGGGGCCCCTTCAACAAGCGGCACATTAATATCTTTTGCTGCGATTTTACCTAAACCTGCTGTTTCAAATTCATCGATATCCGCAGGATGACCAACCCCTGAGGCAATCATGGCGTCAATCTGTGACAAGCCAGAGATATTAACAGCGAATTCCCCTGTTTCTTGAATGTTTGCAAGGCTATCTTTGTGATAGTCAGCAGCGCCAAGCCCCTCAGTTTTTGACATTTTGGGGGCGGAACTAAACATCACCATCGGTGGCAATTCAGAGACAGCATTAAAAAAGCTATAAGGCGCTAAATTCGCGTTGCCCTGTTTGTCCTTTGTGGAAATCCACCCAATGGGGCGCGGCGCGATAAGCGCCTTGAACGGGGAATAACGCAGTCCATTTTCTTTATGTGTGCCAGCTTTGAAGTACATGTAACGCTCCCATTTCCACATGATCTGAATAGCCTGACTTACCGTAAGACTAAGCAATAAACAAGATTATGTCAGATCGGGTTTTTAGCAAGATGCAGAATATCATTATTTTCGGTGCGACAGGCGCAATTGGTCGTGCAACCGCTCATCAATTGGCGGCAGATGGCGCGTCTCTTACCTTGGCAGGCCGTGATGAGGCGGCGCTTAGCGCGCTCGCAGCAGAGGTTGGGGGACATATTGCTATCTGTGATGCCATGGATGAAGCATCTGTAACAGCTGTGATTGCGCAAGCTGCGGCGAAAGGACCTATCACCGGCCTCGTTTGGGCGATTGGTTCCATCCTGTTGCGGCCTCTCGCGAAGCTTTCTGCGTCAGATTTCACAGATTGTTACTACCTCAATACTGTGGCGCCAGCATTGGCAGTCAGAGAGGCGTTACCTTCCTTGAAAGAGGGAAAGGGGTCGGTTCTGTTATTCAGTTCTGTTGCTGCCACGCAAGGCTTTACGGCTCATGCGGCTATTGCTTCGGCAAAGGCCGGGGTTGAGGGGCTTGTACGGTCTCTTGCAGCAGAATGCGCACCAGATATTCGGGTGAATGCCATTGCGCCCTCTTTGACTGAGTCAAAAATGGCACAGCCTATCCTAGCAAATGAGGCGATGGCGAAAGGCATTGCGCAAACACACCCGCTGCGCCGACTAGGAGAGGGGACAGATTTTGCGCCACTGGCTAGCTTATTGTTAGATAATGCGCGGTCTGGCTGGATAACAGGTGCGATTTATCCTGTGGATGGCGGGCGCCAAAGCCTGCGGACAAAAGGGTAAGTTTTATGGCGATCGCTCAGCAACATTATTTTATCACAGGCGTGAGCTCTGGTATTGGCAAAGCGCTCGCACAGCAGCTTTGTGCAGCTGGTCACAAGGTAAGTGGTGTTGCACGCCGAAAGGCACAGTTGGATGAGTTAGCTGCCACCTATGACAGTTTTAAGGGCTATGGATGTGATGTCACCGACGAAGCGGCGATGAACCAAGCCGTGGGCGAGGCTATTGACCATCATGGCGCTATAGATGTGGTGATCCCAAATGCTGGTATCTATCAGCCGCAGCCAGCAGGACATATTGAACCAGATGCCTTTGTTCATCATATGAATGTGAATTATTTTGCGGTTATCCATTGCCTTGCTGCCATCCTGCCGCAGATGCAGGCCCGTAATCAGGGGCATATTGCGTTGATGGCTTCAGTGGCTGGCTATCGCGGCCTACCTCGCTCTGCCGCCTATGGGCCGACAAAGGCCGCCTTGATAAATTTTGCTGAATCGCTACGCTTTGATTTAAGCGATACCAATATTAAGCTGCAGGTCATTAACCCAGGTTTTGTTGAAACAGAAGCCACCGCGGTGAATGATTTCGACATGCCAGATTTGATCACAGCGGAAACAGCTGCCTCAGAAATTATCGCTGGATTGAAAACCGATCAGTTTGAGATTTCTTTTCCAAAATCATTTGTTCGCAAAATGAAATGGCTTAAGCTCATGCCAGATAAGCTATATTTCACTGTTGTGAAGAAAATGACAAAGGCCTAACGGCTCACTAAAGGGTGTCAGGATGACGAACGCTTCATTACAAAGCCAGGCTGAAACATATGCGGCTTGCTATGCTGCTTTGGCGCCACATACCCTTTCCGACCTATCAGCGTTATTGGCAGACGATGTGTTATTTGTTGACCCCTTTAATCGTCTGACAGGTCGTGCTGAGATGACAGCTATTTTTGAGAAGATGTTCACCCAAATGACGGATCCCAAATTCGAAATCCTTGACGTCGTTAGCGGGACGAATGCGGCCTATTTGAAATGGCGCATGACAGGTAAGGTGAATGCCGCCCCGAAGATGCCCTTTGATATTATTGGGATGAGTGAAGTGACCTTTAACAAAGCAGGACTTGTCACGTCCCATATTGACCATTGGGATTCAAGTTCGCAGCTTTTGTCTCATCTGCCTTATGTGGGCTGGATGGTAAGGCGTATATCACGCCTATTTGCACATTGATGGCGCACTGCCTATTTGTGAAAACTAATAAACAATTCACCTAGCTTTAGGCCGAATTTCGTGATGATAGCGTGATTCAGGACAACATTGGGTGATTGCATAATCATCTTATCGTTAAAATTGACCAGCACTCTCTTACCAAACATGCTGAGATAAAAATCATAGCGCCACATTAAGCCAATATCAGTAAGCGTGCCGATAGCTTCGCCTTTGACATCGTCTGTAAGGCCAGAATAGCGTTTTGATGATTGTTGTGTGATCTGCCAGATACGGCTCTCTGTGCTGCCATCATCAAATGTAAAATGTTCATCTAAGACAAAGCCATTATCCAAGCTGGTGCATATAACATCGGCTGAAAATCGTTTTTGAACGGCGCCAAATCTATCAATGAACATGCCGCTCGCACCTAATGTGCCAGAGAAGAAGTCTTCTGGCACGAAGGGGGTGTTGATTGGCGTTTTTAATTGCACATTCATATAACAGGCGACCATTTGTGGTTTCGTCTGTAATCATTACGTGCCTGTAAAAAGGGCGGATTACCTGGAAATTATCTATTCCGCCCCTTGGTATTTGTTTTTCACTTTTGGGTGATAACCATCTGTTTGACGTCAATCATGCCGGCCTTAAAACCACCCTCACAATAGGCAAGGTAAAGCTCCCACATATTCTTAAATCGCGTATCGAAGCCCTTCATATCCTTGATGTCTGGCCAGGCAGCGAGGAAACGTGTCCGCCATTCTGCCAGGGTGCGCGCATAATCGAGCCCATAGCCAATATCGCTTATGAGCTTCATTCCTGCCTTTTCAATTGGCTGGTGCAATCGTTCAATAGACGGCAACATGCCGCCAGGGAAGATATATTTCTGGATGAAATCTGGCGTGGCGACATAGCTATCAAATTCTTTGTCATCAATGGTGATCACTTGCAGCGCAGCTTTGCCACCTCGTTTCAATAGCGCAGAGATTTTGTCGAAATAGGTCGGCCAATAAGCCATGCCAACGGCTTCGAACATCTCAATTGAAATCACCTTATCAAAGCTATCATTTTCAAGATCGCGATAATCACGCAAGGCAATCGTCACCTTATCCTGTAATCCCGCTTTTTTCATACGCGCGACAGCATAATCATATTGTTCCTGAGAGATGGTGATAGCAGTTAAGGTAACATCATAGTTGCGGGCGACAAATTCAGCAAAGCCGCCCCAGCCACAACCAATTTCGAGCACATTGTCACCTGCTTGGATATCAGCCA
>WTJA01000068.1:6777-22990 GCA_011524995.1 Alphaproteobacteria bacterium
CCGCCCCAGCCACAACCAATTTCGAGCACATTGTCACCTGCTTGGATATCAGCCATCTCAGCAAGGCGGCGGTATTTTTCTTCCTGAGCGCTGCTTAAATCCATAGAGGCATCGGCAAAAACGGCGGATGAATAAGTCATGCTAGGATCTAGCCACATAGCATAGAAATCATTCCCTAAATCATAATGATAGGAAATATTGCGCTTAGAGCCGGTTTTGGAATTGCGGTTGCGCATATGATGCCATTTTGTCATCAACCAGTTCAACGCAGACATCTTTAAATTCGCTTCGACATCGGCATTATTCATCACCGCCATTTCGATGAGCGCGACAAGATTCTGGCTACTGACATCGCCAGCCATATAGGCTTCACAGAAGCCCAATTTTCCGCTTTTTAATATCTGTAGCAGGGCGTCTTGCGTGTGAAATGTCAAATCAGCAGATGGTCCGTCTTGCTTGCCGGTAAAGTGATGTGTGTCACCTTCGACAAAAGTGAGGGTAATTGCCCCATATTCAAGCCGATTTGCGAGCTTGAGAAGGACATTCTTGGCAATCTTATAACGAAGTGACGATATCATTTGCTTCCCCTTGCTAAGGCAGGACTATCTGGTTTGACAGGTGGTTCAGGCTTGGAAAAAAACGGAATTCTTTTGAAAAATAATTTGGCGGCTTCCACATGAATGGCGAACCAAGGTCGCATCGGCCATTGCCGCTGTGTCATCATGGATTTTAAGATTGATGTTGTCGTTAGAGGTATGACCGTGCCGCGCAGCGTTGCGGTTAGGGCAGGTTTTTGATCTCGTCTGTAGCGAATAAGGAGTGAATAGTCGTTCTCTCTTTGCTTTACAGATAGCTGATAATGCCCCTGTACATCAAAGAAGGGAGACACATGAAAACTCTTGGCGCAGTCATGGAGCTCACAACTGCCATCATCATGGCAAAGGCCGATATAGCTGTGTAATTCGCCAAAGGTGTTATGTACCTCATAGACGACCATGACGAGTTTCTGCTCAGCGTTAAAACAGCGATATACATTAATGGGGTTAAAGCTTATGCCGCATATACGTGGGAAGGTCAGAAGGTCTATTTTAGCTAGTGACTCTTCTACGCCATAGCGTGTTGCAAGCGCCCTAATATAGTTGCCTAAACTATTAAAGGACGGGTTGTGCGCGCCATAGCCCTTATGAAAACAGCCATAGTTCGAGGGTGATATAGATAACAGATTAAACCGGCCGACTGAGAAGAGGGCTGATTGATTATCCGCCTCATCCATGCGGTCAATATCAAGTAACACAGACAGACCAGGGCGGCGCAAAAAATGAGCGCGAGGAGCATGCCTTGTATGATGAATATCAGACAAAACAAGATGACAGGCGGTGTCTGTTTCCATTCCCATGTCTCTCCACCCCTATTGCTGTTAGGCCTCTTGCTTTTGCAGCTCAGCAAAGGGTTCATGCCACGGTTGGCTTGGGCTCTCCCAAGGTGTGCTCACGCCAAGCGATTTGACAATGCGCACCGCAGATGAAAGTCCATCTTCGTGGAACCCATATTTTGTCCAAGCGCCAGCCCAATAAATATGGTTCATACCCTGGATGCTCTCAAGCCTGCCTTGCGCAGAAATGGCGGGGCCGTCAAAAATGGGGTGGTCATAAGAAAACTCTTGGTGAACCAGCTCGCTATTTGGCTCATCAAAAGGATTTAACGTGACAAATAACGGTGTCTTGTTGTCGATAGATTGTAATTTATTCATCCAATAGGTCACAGACAAATCACCGGTTGACCGCGCAGATGTCAGATAGTTCCATGCAGCCCATACAGATTTATGTTTCGGCATGAGGGCAGGGTCGGAATGAAGGATCACGCGGTTCGGTTGGAACTGGAAACATGAGAGAATATCACGCTCTTGCACCGACACATCTCCCATTAGGGCGAGGCTTTCATCGGCATGCGCTGCCATGATGACCTTATCAAAATAAATATCACCTTCACCATCCAAGGATATTGTCACGCCTGAGGTTCCCCGTGTGACAGAGGTGATGTTCGCGTTTGTGACGATTTTATCACCCAACGCATCGCAAATCTTTCGGACATATGAACGAGACCCGCCTGCCACAGTGCGCCAGACAGGACGGTCAATGTAATTGAGTAATTTATGGTTTTCCATAAATTGAATAAATGACCGGGCCGGGAACGCCATCATCGTCTCAACAGGACAAGACCAAATAGCGGCGCCCATTGGCAGCAAATGATCTGTGATGAAGGCTTCTGAAAAGCCGTGTTTTTTGATGAAATCACCGAGCGATTCTTGCGGGTCAGTCTCTTGGGCAAACCGATAAGCATTGGCATAAAATTTCCGAAGCCCGTTTAACATCGACCAATAGCGAGGTGACAAAAGGTTGCTTTTCTGTGCCGTTAGCCCCTTCAGCGACCCTTCATATTCTACCTGTTTGTCACGCAGGGAAACGGAAAATGACATTTCAGAGCCGATAGTATCAACAGCGAGCGCGTCAAATAAGCCAATCAAATTGGGATAATTCAGATCATTATAAACAATGAAGCCCGTATCAACAGGAACAGATTTATCCCCAAATTGCGCATTTACCGTATTGGCATGCCCACCAATGCGGTCCTGTTTTTCAAAAACAGTTACATCATGTTGTTGTGATAAAAGCCAAGCGGCTCCCAAACCCGAAATGCCAGACCCAATAACTGCGATACGCATGAATTTCCCCGCTTTATTTCCTATGAATTCATACGTGCTTTTCCACGATGTGGATTATTAAGAATTACATTATTTCTAATAAATTGCCTTGCCGAAAAGAGGGTTAAGCCGCGGATTTCACGAACACTTTTTTATCAAATGGGAGGGAATAAAGGCGGTTTTGATGAATAAGATGGCAAATCGTCTGCGGTGATAGAAAAGCGGATAACGCTTCATGAAGGATGTTCAGGCCCCCTGTATAACTGCCGAAGGATGGCATGATCAGGTGGTGAGGCGTTTGCACAAAACAGGGCGCTGACAAGGCGCGTGCACGTAACTTTACGCGGGCCTTGGGATGGAAATGCCCTGATATCATGGGCGTTTTCGCCTGTGGGTCTGCCTCATGCGTGAAAATGATGCCGTCTTGCTCCCATGACGCTAATACCTCACCAGGTAGTCTGTCTGGTAATTGCTCATCATGATTGCCTGTAATCCATGTTAGGCGACGATCGGTTGCGAGCTCCTGAAGGGCTTCTAAATAAGGGGCAGGCATCTGAAAGGCCCGAGAGACGGTATGAAAGCTATCACCTAAACAGATGATATGAGAGGGGCGGTAGCGATCACAGGCGTCCTTCAGCCGTTGAATGGTGTCAATCGTATCAAATTGCGGGAGAGGGGCACCTTTTGACAGAGCGGCCCCTTTTTCAAGGTGCAAGTCTGAAACCACAAGAAGATTATAGTCTGGCCATAGCAACACGCCTTCAGGTGCAAGAAGCAGTTTTTTACCGGCAAAGGTAATGAGCACCAGGGCGTTATCACTCATGAAAGACCCTGCATTTCTGCCAAAAGACTATCTTGTAATTCTGCTAGCATATCCTCTACCCCACTCGCAGTCACAGATTCTCTGCCTACTTCTAGCATGAGAGGCACCGCAAGAGGACTAATAACCGATAATTGTTGCCAGTTTATTTTACCCTCAAAGCGCGTCAACATATCAGACAGGCGGCGAATATCCGTTAAGCCGCGTGCTGCGTCTTGCGCAGTGGCGCGCAAAAGCAAATGATCAGGCTGGTGTTTGCGTAACACATCATAAATGAGATCTGAATTAACGGTCATTTGCTTGCCTGTTTTCTCATGTCCAGGCAAGCGTCTTTCAATCAAGCCCGCAATTGTTGCCACCGCGCGAAAAGAGCGTTTTAGCATAGTTGATTCTGCCATCCATTCTTCTAAATCATCGCCGAGCAAGTCAGGATCAAACAATGCCTGTGGCGAGGTTGCGGGATGTACTGACCAAATGGCAACGGCATAATCGGTTGCGACAAAGCCTAAGGGTCCAAAACCGAGGCGTTCCATACGCCTTGTGAGTAACATGCCTAATGTTTGATGGGCGTTCCGCCCTTCAAAGCAATAGGCAACAAGATAATATTTACCGCCTCTTTTGAAGCTTTCAACCAACAGGGCGTCTCTGCCGGGCAAGGCCGAACGCTGTTTTTGCAATGACAGCCACCATGACACATCGTTCGGCAATAAGTGCCACCGGCTCTCATCCTCAAGGAGGTAGCGGACTTTCTCTGATAAATTTTGTGATAACGGTAGACGTCCACCAGCATAGGCAGGCACCTTTGGTTCGGATGCCGCGCTAACCTTTGTTTCAACCATATTCGCTTTGATGCCGACATATTCCAGCATGCGTCCTGCAAATATGAAATGATCGCCGGCAACCAGATTCTGAACAAAATATTCTTCAATTTCCCCGAGGACAGGACCACCTCGCAATTTCACTTTCATCGTTACGGTTTCAACAATTGTCCCAATATTCATGCGCCATCTTTGCGCCACTTGCGGTGAGGCGATACGCCATTTTTCATCAATCCCCCTCACGAGACGATGAAACTGACTGTAATGTTCAAGCGCATAGCCGCCTGTTGCAACAAAATCCAAAACCGCATCAAAATCAGGACGCGATAATTGTCGGTAAGGTGGGGCGGTAGTCACTTGGTCATACAGCATATCAGCATCGAAGGGACCAGAGACTGCTATTCCAACAATATGCTGCGCTAGCACATCAAGCGCGCCATCATAGGGTTCGGGATCATCAAGCTGCATCTCTTTCACAGCATTGATAGCCGCAATCGTCTCTAAGACTTCAAAGCGATTAGCCGGCACCAAAATAGCCTTTGAGGGTGTGTCATATTTATGACCAGAGCGCCCAATACGTTGGACTAAGCGTGACACGCCTTTTGGGGCACCGATTTGCATCACCACATCGATATCTGCCCAATCAATTCCCAAATCTAACGAAGAGGTAGCGACGACCGCATCTAATTTGCCGTCTGCCATAAAGGCTTCAACCTTACGTCTCTGTCCGACATCAAGAGATCCATGGTGAAGCCCAATTTTCAAATTATCATCATTGATCATCCACAAGGCTTGGAAAAGAAGCTCTGCTTGCGCACGCGTATTTACAAAGATGAGGCTCTTTTTATGGGTCTGAATTACGTTGTAAATTTCTGGTAAAGCATAATGGGCAGAATGGCCTGACCAGGGCAGTTCGGCCTCTGTCTCCAACATTGAGATATGAATCTCTTTTTGGATTTTTGGCTGAATGATTGTTACATTTTTTGGGTTTTCTGAAAGTAATGATGAAAATCGTTCAGGATTTGCAACGGTGGCTGATAAGCCAATTGCCCGTGCGTCAGGGCTTGCCCGTCGGCATTTGGCTAGGCTCAATGATAGTAAATCACCTCTTTTCGTGCCGCTCAGCGCATGTATCTCATCAATGATAATGGTTTTGATGGTCGCAAAAAGTGACGCGGCGTCAGGCCATCCTAGCATCAACTCAAAGGATTCAGGGGTAGTTAATAAAATATGCGGTGGCTTAGTGCGTTGTCTATTTCGTTTGGATTGCGGTGTGTCGCCTGTCCGTGACTCAATTGTGATGGGTAGTCCCATCTCAGTGACCGGCCGCATTAAATTACGTTCAATGTCTGTGGCCAAGGCTTTTAACGGGGAGATGTAGAGCGTGTGAATGCCCTCATGCTCTGAAGCCGCTAGGTCCAGAAGCGAGGGGAGAAATCCTGACAAGGTTTTACCAGACCCTGTAGGCGCAATCAAAAGTGACGAATGACCGTTTTGCCAGCTATCTACCATTGCTAGCTGATGCGGGTGGGGGTGCCAGCCCTTTTGCTGAAACCAGTTTGTAAATTGTTGGGGAAGCCTGACGGTTGGGGAGCTATCTGCCATTTGACTTTATTAAAGAAGATTGAAACACTTGCAGTCTGACTTAAGTCGCCCCACGTAACAAGTCTAGCTTTTCACGATATTTCCAGGATAGATTCATGATTGATTTATATTTTTGGCCAACACCAAATGGTGTTAAAATAACGATTGCGCTTGAGGCATTAGGCCTCCCCTATAATGTCATCCCTGTGAATATTGGGAAGGGCGACCAATTTAAGCCAGACTTCCTTGCTTTCTCGCCCAATAACCGGATGCCTGCCATTATTGACCATGACGGGCCAGATGGCGCGCCGATTAGCATTTTTGAATCTGGTGCTATTCTGCAATATTTGGCACAGAAAACAGGCAAGCTCATGCCGAAAGATAAGCGCGGCCAGATTGAAGTGACAGAATGGCTCATGTGGCAGATGGGCGGCTTCGGCCCGATGCTTGGACAAGCGCATCACTTCAATATCTATGCCAAAGAGAAAATTGCTTATGGCATGGAGCGCTATTCTAATGAGGCCAATCGTCTTTATGGTGTTTTGGAGCGTCGGCTTGCAAAGAATGATTATGTCGTTGGCGACGAGATGACAATTGCAGATATCGCGATTTTTCCATGGACAAGAACCTATTATAATCAAGGTGTTGATCTCGCTGATTATCCGAATGTTGAGGCATGGCGGACACGCATGTTCTCTCATGAAGCGGTGCAGGTGGGGATGAAAGTTGGCGCTGAATGGCGTGAAGACCTCTCAAAATTAACAGGAGCTGATTGGGACAAGATGTTTGGTATGGATAAAGCCTCATCAGGGTCTTAGGGCATGAGCCTGCTGCAGGAAGCCAAAAATTGGGTTGAGGTGAGGCCACAGGGCGTATTTATCAAGCCCTTAAATGCCTATATCGACCCGGTGCGGCCTGTTGAACGTGCACTCATTACGCATGGCCATGCCGATCATGCACGGGCAGGGCATGGCACGGTTATCGCAACGCCGCAAACTTTAGATATCATGGCATTGCGCTATGGCGCTGCGTTTGCAGAACACCGTATTCCTCTGCCCTATGGAGAGCGCTTTGATGAAAATCAGGTGACGGTGTCAACTGCCTCGGCCGGCCATGTGCTCGGCTCTGCGCAATTAATCATCGAATATCAGGGAACAAGATTAGTCGCAGCAGGCGATTATAAGCGTAGCTATGATCCCACCCTCGCTCCCTTTGAGGTGGTGCCATGTGATATTTTTATTACTGAGGCCACGTTTGGTTTGCCCGTATTTCACCATCCCGACCCTGTTGAAGAAGTCGCAAAATTAATGCGTATGCGGGCGCTATTTCCAGAGCGTAGCTGTTTCATTGGGGCATATGCGTTGGGTAAAGCGCAGCGTGTGATGATGCTTCTTCGTCAGGCAGGTTATGATGACCCTATCTATATCCATGGGGCATTACAGAAATTATGTGATTATTACCAATCGCAAGATATTGACTTAGGCGTGCTTTTGCCGGCAACGGCAGGGCAGCGCGGGGTGAGTAATCCAGAATTACGAGGGAAGATCATCATGGGGCCGCCTTCAGCGCTTGGCGGAACCTGGGCACATCGGTTGCCTGACCCGATTATTTCTTTTGCCTCTGGCTGGATGCAAGTCAAAGCCAGAGCGAAGCAGCGCGGCGTGGAATGCCCGCTGATTATTTCCGATCATGCTGATTGGCCAGATTTATTGCAAACGATTGAAGATGTGAACCCCCGTGAGACTTGGATTACGCATGGGAGTGAAGAGGCACTTCTTCATGAATTAAACAAACGGGGCCGTGTAGCCCGCGCGCTATCCTTGCTTGGCTATGAAAGCGAGTCTGAAGAATGAAACAATTCTCTCAGTTGCTTGAAAATTTGCTGTTCTCACCGCGTCGTAATGACAAATTAGCGCATTTAGTGTCATGGCTACGGGCTGCATCAGGGGATAGCCGTGGCTTTGGTGTTGCAGCAATTACTGGTGATTTAAATCTGCCGCATGTGAAAGGCAAAATGATACGTGATTTGGCATCATCGGCCACCGATGAGGTCTTATTCGCCCTCTCTTATGATTTTGTCGGTGATTTGGCAGAAACGGTATCTTTGCTATGGCCCAAAAGTGATGTGCCCCTCAATAGCGAATTTTCAATTGAGGATATCGTCTCACGATTACAAACAGCGTCACGAAAAGAGGCTGAAATCCTCATGCGTCATTGGCTTGACCATATGCCGCAAACGCAGAAATGGGCGTTATTGAAGATGGCAACTGGCGGGCTACGCGTCGGTGTCTCCGCGCGCCTGATGCGCCTTGCGATTGCTGAGGCGTTTGATGCGGCGGTGGAAGAGATTGAAGAGGTTTGGCCCCTGATTACCCCGCCTTATCACGATTTATTCGCCTGGCTAGAAGGTCAAGCAGAGAGGCCAAGCGCAGAGGGGCGGTCTGTTTTTCGGCCTCTTATGTTGGCTCACCCTCTGGAGGAGTCCGATCAGCAAAAATATGATTTGGCACAATTTCACATTGAATGGAAATGGGATGGCGCGCGTGTCCAACTAGCCGCAAGTGAAGAGGGGGTTAAGTTATTTTCACGGTCTGGTGATGATATTTCGGCCACCTTCCCCGAGCTGGTGCAACCCCTTGGGTGGCAAGGTGTGCTAGATGGTGAATTATTAGCTGGGACCCCCGACTGCTTAGGCAGTTTCAATGATTTGCAACAACGCCTCAACCGCAAGGGGGCGTCGAAGTCACAAATGGCCAAACAGCCTGTTTTCATGCGTTGCTACGATATATTGCAAAGCGGACAAACGGATGTGCGTCACTTGCCGCTGAAGGAACGCAAGCCTCTCTTGGAAGAGGTTGCTCATCAGCTACCACAAACTCACTTTGATATATCAGAGGCTGTTGAGGCTAAGGGGTGGGAGGAGCTTACAATCTTGCGTGACCAATGCCGTGATAACCCGCTCATTGAAGGGGTGATGTTGAAGGACAAAGAGGGAAGCTATCAGCTTGGTCGAATCAAAGGCCAATGGTTTAAATGGAAACGAGATCCTCTTGAGGCAGATTTGGTAGTGCTCTATGCGCAGCGCGGTCACGGCAAGCGTTCCTCATTATATTCTGATTTCACACTCGCCGCTTGGACAGATACAGAGACAGGGCCAGCCCTTGTTCCTGTGGCAAAAGCCTATTCCGGTTTTACAGATGCAGAATTAAGGAAATTAGATAAATTTGTTCGAGATCATACCACACAGAAATTTGGTCCGGTAAGAGAGGTGGAACCAAAATTAGTTGTGCAAATTGCCTTTGATTCCATCCATCGCTCGCCGCGCCATAAAAGCGGCGTTGCCATGCGCTTTCCCCGCTTTCATGCCATTAGATGGGATAAGGATTGTGAAGACGCCGCGCATCTATCTGAGTTAGAGCAGTTACTGACTTAAGTTTGTCGTGCTTGCTTTTTGGCGTCTGATTTACATCGTTGAGAGCAATATCGAATGTTGTCCCAATCGCGTTCCCATTTTTTCCGCCAGGCAAAGGGGCGCTGACAATATTCACACGGTTTTTCAGGCAAATCACCTTTGCGGACCATTTTAGGCATAGAGGCACCTTAAGCAGGTTCTTGTTCACCATTATATATGAGCGTGCACTCATTAAAGATCACTTGTGTGAATAATGATTCCTTACAGCGATGCCATTCTCTGTCGCCCCACCCAGAGAAGTCTTGGCGCCAAATAAGCGCTAACATCATGACCGATATCAAAATCAGAAAGATGATATTGAGGCGGCTCATTGTGGGTTATCCCAATCATAGAGGTGGTCTGGCATGTCATCATCTGCCACCTCAACCTCTGAAATCACGCGGCCAGCAATATGATGTCCTGCCTCAGCCATGGCGTCTTTACTGCCTGTGATAAGCGGGTGCCATTCTGGTAAGGGGCGTCCTTCATGTACGGCACGGTAGGCACAGCTTTGTGGCATCCAATGAAGTTCTTCTAAGCTTTGCGGCGTTAGAATGACACAATCAGGGACATGGGCCTTGCGATTTTCATATTGGGAGCAGGTGGCTGATGCGGTGCATAAGAGGCGACAAGACACATCAGTGTAATAAATAGCGCCATCATCGACATCTTCTAATTTTAATACACAGCATTTCCCGCAGCCATCGCAGAGCGATTCCCATTCAGCCTCACTCATGTCTGTGAGCGCCTTTTCTTCCCAGAATCGATTTGCTTGTGCCATAATTTCGCTAGATATCGTATTTCATTTTGATGAATGTCATTACGTTTTGACGGGGTCTGCCCATGTGATGTGGTGCATGTTATCTGATAAACAACACCTTCATCAAGTTCAAAAAATAAAGCGCAACCAACAAGATAAAACCGCCACATGCGGTAAAATTTTTCATCATATAGCTGTATCATCTCTTCTTTTGCGGCCGTGAAATTTCGGTCCCATGCCAGTAGCGTATCGCGGTAATGCAGATGTAAGGCTTCGATATCGAGAATATGCAGATTGGTATGGCTTATGGCATCGGTTAATTCTGCGAGGGTTGGCAGATAACCACCGGGGAAGATATATTTCCCGATAAAGCCATTGCCAAGCGGGTCTTTATGCTGTTTGCCAATGGTATGAATCACCGCACGTCCATCTTCCGCAAGCAGCGCGTCAATCGTTTGGAAATAGCGCTTAAATTGCTTTTGTCCGACATGTTCTAGCATCCCAACAGAGATGATGCGGTCATAGCATCCTTGGTGGTCGCGATAATCACATAAGTCAAAAGAGGCTTTTGCTCCTGTACGCGGCAAGACATGTTGTTTGGCATAGGCAAGCTGCTGCTCACTCAGCGTAATACCTGTCACTTTGATGTCAGGCTCACATTCGGTAAGGGCGCGCGCTAATTCGCCCCATCCACAGCCAATATCCAGAATATGTTGACCAGATTTGATATCTAATTTAGCGGCGAGACGGGCTATTTTGCGAAGCTGCGCGGCGTCCAAATCATCGCCCTCTCTGAAATAGGCGCATGAATATTGGCGCCGGTGATCAAGGAAACAATCATATAGGGCGTCAGTTAAGTCATAGTGATGCGCCACATTTGCTTTGGCTTGTTTTTGCCAGATTGCACTTTTGAAGAGACATAAAAATGAGGCCAATTTGATGCGCGCTCTCATAAAGGCGCGTGTTTGATAATGTCGCTTATTCATGAGCAGCAAGCGTAAAAACGCCTCCAAAGAGGTGTCAAGCAACTGTAACCTGCCATCCATATAGGCTTCTGGTATCGCCAAATCAGCGCGCCAGATAAAACGCCATAGCAGCCACGCAGAGGGAAGGCTAACGATAACCGCAGGGCCCTGCTGGGCGCCTATCGCTTTGTATGTAGTGCCATTGGCGAAGCGCACCTCAAACGAGCCATATTGGATGAGTTTTGCAAATAATGTAAAAATAAAAGGTTGTCTTCGTGCCATAACAAACTTCCGATGATATAAAGGTCGTCTCTTATTTTTTGTCGCATTAACCTTTTGGACAAAGTGCCATATGCAAAAATTTCCTCTTCCTCAAACGGCTTTGCCTGATATCGCGATATCATTTGAAGATGATTTCATGCGATCAAACACGCATGATGATATCTATTTTTCGGCTGAAGGCGGGCTTGCCGAATCTGACTATGTGTTTTGTGATGGGACAGATTTAGAGACATTATTAAAAACAAGATCTCATATTACCATTGCTGAGACAGGGTTTGGCACAGGCCTTAATTTATGTGCCGTACAAAGGCTACGAGATAAGGTCGGAAGCCAGTGTCAGATTGACTATATCTCGTTTGAAGCTTGCCCGTTAACGGCTGACATTATTGCCAAAGCCCATCGACCCTTTCCTGAAATTGAACGCTATTCTGCGCAATTGCAAAAGGGGCTACCACCACGCTGGCCTGGTTATCACAAGGTTATCTTGGATGAGGGGCGTCTTCATCTCCATCTATATTATGGCGTCGCATTACCGTTACTCAAGACATGTAGTTTCAAAGCAGATGTGTGGTTTCTAGATGGGTTTAACCCCCGCAAGAATGACGATCTGTGGGATGAGGAAGTGCTAGCCGAAATTGGACGTTGCAGCAGTGCTGGCGCACGCCTTGCGACATTTACCGTGGCGGCAACTGTGCGCAATGGGCTAGAGAGGGCTGGGTTTCAGCTTACGAAACGCGCCGGTTTTGGCAAGAAACGCGATATGCTTACCGCGGTCATGCCAGGATTTTTACGGGAGGCTTCACAGCCACAACGCGTTGCGATCATTGGTGGCGGTATCGCTGGCGCCTCGCTTGTGCGGGCCTGCCTTAACCGTAATATCACGCCTATCTTGATTGAGAAGGCGCCTCATTTAGCAGCAGGGGCATCTGGCAATCCCATCGGGATTCAATCAGCGCGTATCCGTGTCCATCATGATGAATTATCGCGGCTTTCAGTCTCATGCTTATCTTTTGCAAGCCACCTAGCTGCAAAGGAGGGCGCTGTGGCACATGAGGGGTCTATTTTAATCTCTCACACTGACAAGGAATTAAAGCGACAGCATAAATTAACTGATCAGAACTGGCATGAGGATCTGCATCTGCCCCTGTCGCCATCAGAGATTGCGGAAAAGACAGGGTTTCCGGCCACACATGATGGCGTGTATCAAGCAGCCTCTTCGATGATTAAACCGCCGCATTTTGTGACATCACTTGCACAGGGGGCCGCATTATATTTAGGCGATGAAGTGGTAAATAGTGAGGCAGGAGACAATGGTGTAACCCTCACGCTGGCATCTGGAGCGGTGCTAGAGGTGGATAAGGTGATACTTGCCACGGGCGCCGCTATGCCGCATCTACTGACCCTCTGCGGGCTCCCTCATATTCCGCTTGATGTTAGTGCAGGTCAAATTTCGATCTTTGAGGGTGATAATGCCAAACCAGATCTCACAACAGGACTGCATTTTGGCGGCTATCTAACCCCTGTGATTGAGGGCGCACAATATATGGGGGCAAGCTTTGATCGCTCTGGGCAAACTGATGTGACTGAAACGGGTCACCAGCATAATTTTGGGCTTTTGCCTCCACCCTGGCAAGATTCAGGACCGCAGATACAAGGGGCAAAAGGGCGCTTATCTCATCGCCTGGCAACAACTGATAGATTGCCACTTGTGGGGGAGATTACCGCCCAGTTTCATGTGATGACAGCCCTTGGCGCACGAGGCTTAACGCACGCGCCTCTCTTGGCGGAGGTGGCTGTCGCCAATCTATGTGATTGCCCAACAGGCTTTGATCAAGAGGTGATAGAGGCGATTGCCCCCGCACGTTACCTATGATGACATCATATCGCGGGCGCGTAAAACGTCTCCATGATAGGGGCAGTCATCTGCTAGCAAGGGAATAAAGCAACGGGCGACATCTGCCGCTGATGGCAATGTTTGCGGGTCTTCACCAGGAAAGGCTGCCGCTCGCATCGCTGTGCGCGTGCCGCCTGGGTCCATCATGTTGATTTTCATATTGGTCTGTTCAGATTCAGCTGCCCATGCCCGGCCCATTGATTCAAGCCCAGCTTTTGACACCGCATAAGCGCCCCAATAAGGACGTGCGCCAACCGCCGCGCCGGAGGAGACAAGTACCGCACGGCCCGCAGGCGAAGCGCGCAACAAACCATCAAAAGCCTGTACCATATGAAAAATAGACGTCAGATTCACCAACAGGGTGCGGTCCCATATTTCAGGGTCGCTATGTGCCATGGGAGATAATTGCCCAAGTTGGCCGGCATTTGCCACCAACCCGTCAAGGCGTCCCCAACGAGAGCCGATGGCAGCTGCAAGGCGAGGAATAGCCTCTAGATCTGTTTGATCAAGCTCAACGATAACAGCATTGCCGCCAGCCGCCGCGATCTCATCATCTACCTCTTCCAAAGCGCCTGTTGTTCGGCCAGTGATGATCAATTCGGCGCCGTGACGTGCTGCCTCAAGTGCCACTTCTTTGCCAATGCCGCGGCTTGCCCCTGTGACAAGAATCACTTTGCCGTCTAAAAGTTTATCAGTCATGATTTTGTCCCGGTTGAGAATTTGGCACTTGCCGTTTTTATTGGATAGTCCCCGCTGAAGCAGGCATCACAGAATTGAGGACAGTCCTTATCGCGCCCCTCGGCATGACCCATAGCGCGATATAAACCGTCATGTGAAATAAAGGTGAGGGAATCAGCGCCGATTTCCGCAGCGATCTCCTCAACGCTCATATAGGAGGCGATTAGTTTATCCTTATCAGGCGTGTCGACCCCATAGAAGCAAGGGCTGATGGTAGGCGGGCTTGCAATGCACATATGCACTTCTTTTGCCCCAGCCTCTTTGACCATGGACACAATTTTGCGTGATGTGGTGCCTCGCACGATGGAATCATCAATCAAGATAACAGATTTACCCTCTAACATGGCAATATTAGCATTATGTTTCATCCGCACTGATTGCGTACGACCCGCTTGCGTCGGCTGAATAAAGGTCCGTCCGACATAGTGGTTGCGAATGATGCCTAATTCAAATGGGATTCCAGACTCCTCAGCATATCCTAGCGCAGCCGGCACGCCAGAATCAGGAACAGGGACTACCACATCTGCACTGATGGCTTTTTGCTTAGCTAATTCGCTGCCAATGGCTTTGCGTGCTTGATAGACACCATGTCCATCGAACACAGAATCTGGTCTTGCGAAATAGACAAATTCAAAGATACAAAATTTTGAATTTTGCTTGGCAAAAGGAGAGGAGGAGTGGCATCCCTCTTCGTCAATGACAATCATCTCACCTGGAGCAACATCTCGCACAAACTCTGCGCCAACAATATCTAATCCACAGCTCTCAGACGCCAGCACATACCCATCATCTAATTTACCTAACACCAAGGGACGGATACCGTAGGGGTCGCGCACGCCAATCAATTTATTATCAAATAGGCAGACAAGCGCATAAGCGCCTTCAATTTGCATCAGGGCTTCAATGATACGCTCTTCCGGTGTTTGGCGATGCGAACGCGCTATGAGGTGAATAATAACCTCAGTATCAGTTGTTGATTGGAATAAAGCGCCGGATGCGACGAGTGAAGACCGCAAACGCTCGGCATTAATCAGATTACCATTATGCGCAAGACCAAAATGTCCAAAGGCTAATTCGGTTAAGAAGGGTTGAATATTTTTAAGCTCAGACTGGCCAGTTGTTGAGTAGCGATTATGGCCAATGGCTGCATGGCCTGACATCGCTGCTAAAGCCTCTGAGCCAGCATCAAAATTTTCACCTACATGTCCAAGGCCGCGCATTTCCTTGAAATTTTCACCATCAAAAGCCACCATCCCTGTTGCTTCTTGGCCGCGATGTTGCAATGCGTGAAGGCCAAGAGCGGTTAATAGATGGGCGCTATCGGACGTGCCATAGACACCAAATACGGCGCATTCTTCGTGGAGGCTATCACTGTCATCCAGAGACGCATCAAATGGTGTTGTCATGCCAATTACTCACTTACTAATTTTGTTCATCATTTAACAGGCCAAGCCCATCGGTACGTGACTCAGTCTCGTCTCCCACGCGCTCCAATGATTTTTCAATAAATTCTGGTTGTGTCGGGGTGAGTGCATCAATATCTGCGGCTCTCAGGCCAGCGGATAATTGCTCAGACAAATCCTCTGGTAGGAGCGGAAGTGTCAGATTACCAAGCGCACGAATAACATTTGCTGATTGTGAGTCAGACGCCGCCGTTGGCAAGTTATCTTCCCCGCCAAGGCCGATAACAACACCCAAATAAATAGCTGTAACAATAAAGACACCGCGAATAAAACCAAATACAACGCCAAGCCATCGATCAAGGGCGCCAAGACCTGCTTTCTTGAGGCCAGGAGACATTAGGCTCGCCAATACAAACCAGATGATAACAATGAGAAGGAAAGGGATGGTCCAAGCAATGCCAGAGGCGAGGTCCTCTGAGGGAACGACATTTGCGATAGCCGGCTCAAGGAGCGGCGCTGTGAGGCGCGCAGTGATAACAGATAACACCCATCCCAACAGGCCAAGCGCTTCTCTCGTCATGCCACGAAGAGTCGACAAGACAGATGAGATGGCGAGCACCAATAAAATTAGGTAATCGATAAAATTTAGAGCGGATAAATCCATAAGTGATCACGCACTGCCAGAGGTAATGATTGCCATTCCTACTGCATGCCCCCCAAAGTTTCAATTAATTGTGACAGATTTTCAATATGTTGAACAGAGAGGCCAGATGGCGCAGGCGCTGTTTTTCGTGGTC
>WTJA01000064.1 GCA_011524995.1 Alphaproteobacteria bacterium
GAATTTGATGAAGAAGTTGCCTTTTTCGCGCGCCGTAAATTGATGGATTATGCCTGTCATAGCGCAACACCCTTCTGTTTGGTGGCAAGCTTCATCCACCCGCATGACCCTTATGTGGCGCGCCCTGAATTTTGGAATCTCTATGAGGAGGCTGATATTGATATGCCCGCTCATGTCATGTCCTATGACGAGCAGGATGATTTTTCAAAGCGGCTCATGGATGGGATGGAAGCGACGACCAAGCCTGCGACTGATGAAGAAATTCGCAATGCGCGCCATGCTTACTATGCCAATGTCTCATATTTTGATTCAAAAATTGGTGAGCTTGTTCGCACAATCGAAGAAATTGGCGAGCTTGATAATACCATCTTTATCATTACCGCCGACCATGGGGATATGCTCGGTGAGCGCGGCCTCTGGTATAAGATGAACTTCTTTGAACATTCTGGTCGTGTGCCTTTGATTATGGCAGGTCCAGGCATCGCCAATGGTACACAAGATACCCCTTGTTCGCTGGTTGATATTTTGCCAACCATGGTTGATATCGCGGCGAGCACGGGCACGCCGAAACCTGTCTATGGTCAGCCAATTGATGGGCGGTCGCTGATGGATATGGCGCGCACAGGTGAGGGTGATGGTGGTGATGCTATCGGTGAATATTGCGCTGAGATGACAGGGCATCCTGTGTATATGATCAGACGCGGTGACTATAAATATATTCACTGTGATGTTGATGCGCCGTTATTATTTAATATCGCAGAAGACCCTGCAGAATTGACCAACCTTGCTGATGATCCAGACCATGCGGCCTTAGCCCAAGCTTTTGCTGAAGAGGTGGCCGCGCGTTGGGATAGCGAGACCATTCGGGCAGATGTCATTGCCAAACAAAAGCAACGCCGCGCTGTGTTTGAAGCGATGCAATCAGGCAAGAGAGTGGATTGGGATTATAACCCGCCGCGTGATGCTGCGAATGAATATGTCCGCAATCATATGGATTGGACAGTTGCGGCCGAGCTCACGCGCTTTCCTCCTTTGAAAAGATAGGGGTTCTGCTAAACTCAGCTAGTTATTCAGTCGTTTCAACTCAATAAAAAAAGGCCTCCGAAGAGGCCTTTTTCTAAATCATCTTATCTTAGAAGTGAGCAGAATTTGTCGTGCCAGGCTTTTGAACTGGCGGGGCAAATTTTGTCAAATCAATGCCTTTCACAGCATCTCTATATTCTTCGATTGAGGGGGTGCGGCCTAGAATGGCGGAGAGCACTACAACAGGTGTTGAGGCGAGGAGTGATTCACCTTTTTTCTCATCTGAATCTTCTACCACACGACCTTTAAAGAGGCGTGTTGATGTTGCCATCACCGTATCACCTTTGGCGGCCTTTTCCTGGTTACCCATACATAGGTTACAGCCTGGACGCTCAAGATACAGGATATTTTCATATTCTGTGCGTGACTCGTTCTTTGGCGCTGAATCATCAAATTCAAAGCCGGAATATTTCTGAAGAATATCCCAGTCGCCTTCAGCTTTTAACTCATCAATGATGTTGTAAGTTGGCGCTGCCACAACAAGTGGGGCTTTGAATGATACATCACCTTCTTTTTCTTCAAGGTTCCGCAACATTTGTGCCACGATTTTCACATCACCTTTGTGAACCATACAAGAGCCTACAAAGCCAAGATCTACCTTCTTATCAGCCATATAGAATGAGATAGGACGGATGGTGTCATGTGTATAACGCTTTGAGACATCCGCATTATTCACATCAGGGTCAGCGATCATAGGCTCGTTAATCTCATCAAGATCAACAATGACCTCAGCGAAATATTGGGCATTCTCATCTGGGCGTAAGGCTGGCTTTTCCCCAGATTTAATTTGCGCAATACGTGCTTCTGCGAGATCGATGAGGCCTTTCAACATCTGGTTATCATTATCCATGCCCTTATCGATCATGATCTGGATACGGCTTTTGGCGATTTCCAATGATTCAATCAAGGTGGCATCTTCTGAAATACAGATAGAAGCTTTGGCCTTCATCTCAGCTGTCCAGTCCGTAAAGGTAAAGGCTTGGTCAGCGAGCAAGGTGCCGATATGCACTTCAATCACACGGCCTTGGAAGACGTTATCACCAAATTGCTTCAGCATCTGGGCCTGTGTGGCATGCACCACATCACGGAAGTCCATATGGTCGCCCATCTGGCCTTTAAATGTCACCTTCACAGATTCAGGGATTGGCATAGTGGCTTCCCCTGTGGCAAGTGCCAACGCAACTGTCCCTGAGTCAGCACCAAAGGCAACGCCTTTTGACATTCTTGTGTGCGAGTCACCACCAATGATGATGGCGTGGTCATCAACAGTGATATCGTTAAGCACCTTGTGAATCACATCTGTCATAGAATGATAGACATCTTTGGGGTCACGCGCGGTGATGAGGCCAAATTTATGCATGAACTTCATCAAGCGTGGTGTATTTTCTTGCGCCTTGAAGTCCCATACAGATGCTGTGTGACAACCAGATTGATAGGCACCATCAACAGTCGGCGAAATAATCGTCGCGGCCATTGATTCCAATTCCTGTGCTGTCATCAAGCCAGTGGTATCTTGCGAGCCGACAATGTTTACTTTCACACGCACATCTGAGCCGGCATGCAAAATCTTACCAGGGGCAACACCAACAGCGTTTTTGTTGAAAATTTTCTCAACAGCGGTGAGGCCTTGGCCTTCATGATAGACTTCTTTTGACGGGGCAAAGGCGGATTTTAGCTCAATCCCTAATGTCTCAGCGGCAAAGTTTTGAAGCTTCTTACCAAAGACGATGGCGTATGAGCCGCCTGCTTTGATGAATTCTACTTTTTGCGGCGTGAATGAATCAGAGATATCAACAAGCTCTTCTTCTTCCGCTTCATCATATAATTTGCCCTTTTTCGTATCGATAGTCAGCACAGTGCCTGTATCAACAGAATATTTCTGAACCAAAACAGGGTTGCCGTCATTGTTCAAAATCGGGTTGCCATTATCATCTAGCTTTTTCACCCAGTTCTTGAGGTCGACACCGATACCGCCTGTCACACCCACTGTCGTCAGGAAGATAGGAGAGATACCATTCGTGCCCGCAACAATTGGAGCAATATTCACAAATGGGACATAAGGGCTGGCCTGCTTACCTGTCCAAAGCGCCACATTATTGACCCCTGACATACGCGATGAGCCAACACCCATTGTCCCTTTTTCAGCGACCATCATAACGCGCTTATCAGGATGCTGGGCTTGTAACTTGCGGATCTCAGCTTGGGCTTGTTCTGTGATCATGCATTTCCCATGCAATTCCCGGTCAGAGCGTGAATGCGCTTGGTTGCCTGGTGATAGCAAATCGGTTGAGATGTCACCTTCTGCCGCCACATAAGTGACGATTTTCACTTTTTCTTCAATGTCAGGCAGTTTGGTGAAGAACTCAGCCTTGGCATAGCTTTCAATGATATCTTTCGCAATTGCGTTGCCTGCCTCATAGGCGGCTTTTAATCTGTCTGTATCAGCTTCGTAGAGGAAGACTTGAGTCTTTAAGACTTCAGCAGCTGGCTTGGCAATCGCCTCATCATCGCCCAAAGCAAGGTCAAGCAGCACTTCAACAGACGGGCCACCTTTCATATGTGACAATAATTCAAAAGCAAAGTCAGGCTGGATTTCTGGGACAGTGGCTTCACCTAGAATAATCTTCTTTAGGAACGCAGCCTTGACACCTGCAGCGCTGGTTGTACCTGGCAGTGTGTTATAGATGAAGAAGTGAAGGCAATCAGCGCGGTGCTCACTTTCAGCATTTTCGATATGCGCGATAAGCTCTGCTACAAGACCGCCATCATCAATTGGCTTTGGCTTTAAGTCCTGTGTTTTACGTGTTTCAATTTCTTCTAGATAAGCGGCATATAAATCCATGATTATCCCCCAAGGTATTAGTCGCCCCAGTCTCTTACACAATGCTGGTTGGCCAGTCGCATAAGACACCCTACTGAATCTAACGAGGCCTATTTTGGCCCTAGAATAAGGGCGCGGCCTTTGTCATTTTTATGTGCCTTGATCGCGGTGGGTAAAGGTAACCAAGCTGCACCATTCCAAGACTGGCTTACGGCATGCAAGCCAATATTTGAAAGTGGCGAAATCATATCAGATTTGGCGGATTTTATCCAGAGATATTTCGCAACTGCCATTTCTTGGTGAAGACCGCTTTGGCCTTACTTTTGGCGTGCCCACCACGTGTTGACCAAGGGTGTGCCTTTGACAAACGCATCAGCGCCAATCTCATCCTGGATGCGCAAACATTCATTCCATTTGACCATACGCTCAGAGCGCTGGAATGAGCCAACTTTCAGCTGTCCCCCGCCAAGCCCAACAGATAAATGGCTGATAGATGCATCTTCTGTCTCACCAGACCGCGCAGAGATAATAGTGCCCCATCCAGCCTCCTGTGCGGTTTGAAAGGTCGCTAATGCCTCTGTCACAGTACCAATTTGATTCACCTTAATGAGGACGGCATTGGCGGCTTTGTCTCGCAACGCCTCTTTGACAAGCGCCTCATTGGTCACAAAATAATCATCGCCGATGATTTGCACATTCTGGCCATGGGCCTTGGTAAAGGCGATCATGCCCTCCTTGTCATCTTCGGCAAGCGGGTCTTCGATTGAGGCAATAGGGTATCGATCAAGCCAGTTACCTAAGAGGTCAATCAGTTGGTCTGAGGTAAGGGTACGATTTTCAAGCGCTAATTGATATTTGCCTTTTGTGCCAAATTCAGACGCGGCAATATCGAGCGAGATCACCACATTCTCCCCGGGTGTTTCGCCGGCTAATGCTATCGCCTCTGTCAATGTTTCAAGCGCTTCTTCATTGCTATCAAATTGCGGCCACCAGCCTCCTTCATCAGCGATGCCAGCCAACTTGCCACGCCGCGCCATGATATCACCGGCGGCAAAATACACCTCTCTTGTGATCGTCATCACCTCTTCAAAATCAGAGGCCCCTGGCACCATCACCATGAAATCTTGAATATCAACACGCCTACCAGCATGAGCCCCGCCGCCAAAAATCTGAATCTCAGGCAAAGGAAGGGAGGGGGTTGTCCCACAAGACGAGGCGATATAACGCCAGAGTGATTGCTCTGTTGCCGCTGCCCCAGCATGAAGGGCGGCTAGTGATGTGGCAACCAAGGCATTCCCGCCCATCCTATCTTTCAAAGGGCTATCATCAAGGGTGAGAAGCGTGGCATCAATGGCGGCTTGATCAGTGGCATCTAGGCCGCGCAAGGCGGCTGCGATAGGGCCGTTAATATGGGCGCAGGCTTGTGTGACATCTTTGCCTCCGATGGCTGTGCCACCATCACGCAATTCAAGCGCCTCTCTTGTACCGCGTGAGGCCCCAGATGGGGCAATGGCGCGCCCTTTTTTGCCATCAGCCAAGGTGATTTCTGTTTCAACTGTTGGCACGCCGCGCGAATCCCAAACACGGCGGCCTATGACTGAACTAATCTCGCTCATGATATTTCCTTTTCTGCAATCAGCTGAAGAAGTGCTGATAATGATGTCGGTGCTGCCTCTATAAGGCGAATAGATAGTGCTCTGATAGCGATGCGGCTCTCTTCGGAGAGATATTCCACCGGGGATTTTCCATCAATCCGCGCCAATAATAATAAAGGTAGTAGGCGGGTAAAGCGTGCTTCTAAGACAGCTGGATCTTCCCACGACACGGACAGACGATAGGCGTCCCAAAAGGCCGTGCAATACCCCAAATATGATGAAAAATGTGTCTGAACATGCAAAGCCTTCAGCAAAAAGTGATTGAGGCAAAAGGCTATGTCAAAACAAGGATCGCCCATCGTGGCACATTCAGCATCCAAAATATAAGGCTGATTTTGCTTCAAGAGGATGTTTTTAGGGCTGACATCACCGTGGATGAGAACAGTTTGCGCCTCATAGAGCGATGATGCCATATCATGAAAGATAGGGGCCAAAGCCGGATGTTGCCCCGCGGTATAAACAAGATAAGGCTCAATCCGAATTTTGTAGAAATCATCTTGATTGTGAAAGGGGCTGTCATCAAAGGATGGCATGGTTGAGGTCTGGTGAATTTTGCCCAAAAGCTGACCAATTGCCACCGCATCTTGCCGTTGCCCACGTCCTTCTAAGAGCTCTGTTTTGAGAAGGCGAATATCGTCACCTTCCAAAAAACTCATCACAAATCCATTTTGTGTCGCGGAATGACCATAGAGGTGCAAAGAGGCATCAGGCGCTATATCAGCTACCACTTTCAACCATTGATATTCGGCAAAATTACGCTCAACCGGCGCAAACCAATCCGCGGCGACGCGCAATTTGGCAAGCGCAAATTTCACACAATAGGTCTTCGTCTCTGTTGTGACTTTTGCAATGTCACTTGCAACACCGCCCGTGAGCGCTGTTGCGGTGATCGCACTGCCTTCGGAGATAAGGCCAAGCTCCTCTAATAAAGCCTGGCATCTTGTTGTAAGCTCATTTGCCATATCGCCCCCATTACTGCTTGTGACTATAAGGCAGCTTCCTTAGGTCCCGCAATATGGAAATGAGGGGCTAGCTCTGTGCTGCCAGTGATTTCTTAGGATCATAAAATGGTTTTGGCACAATTTCACATTGTCGTTGCCCATCATCACTTTCTAGATGGGCCGTTGTGCCAATAGCACTATGAGAGGCATCAACCAAAGCCAGCGCGATATTTTTTTCTAACCTTGGTGAGTAAACCGCCGAGGTTACCTTCCCAATCACAGCGCCATCTTTCAGCACAGGCCAAAAATAATCATTTGACCCGCTAATGGGTGGGCCGTCAAATACCATACCAACTTGTAGACGGGATGGGCCAGCGGCCTTTAACGCCTTGAGCGCGTCCTTACCGATGAAATCAGCATCCATATCTAAATCCACAAGCCTGTCCATCCCAAGCTCAAACGGATTTTCAGTGAGGGTCATATCTGCCTGATAAGACAGCATCGCCGCTTCAATGCGCCGGATAGATGAGGTGTGACCTGGTTGCAAACCCTCTTCTTCCCCGCATGACATAATATAGTCAAACAAGGCGGTGCCTTTGCTGCCATCAGTTAGAAAAATCTCATAGCCCAATTCACTTGACCAGCCGGTGCGGGAGATGATGAGGGGGATCCCCTCCCATTCAACGGTCATGAAGCGATAATAGCGTAACTCAGCAGGTGCATCTCCAAAAGCCTTGCGCAGAATGTCTCGTGATTTTGGCCCTTGTAGCTGGAGAGGCGATACATCAGGTTCGGTAATGGTGACATCCATATTGGCGCAGGCTGCAACGCCTTTGGCCCACAAGATCACATCGCTATCAGCAATGGAAAGCCAGAATTTATCCTCAGCCACCTTCAGCAAGATAGGGTCATTGATAATGCCGCCATTTTGGTCTGTTAGGATCACATATTTACATTGACCAACTTCTGTCTGTGACAAATCACGACAGCATATAAATTGGGTGAATTTCGCCGCATCGGGACCAGAAATTTCAACCTGACGTTCAACTGCCACATCACAGAGGATCGCATCATTGACAAGGTTCCAGAAATTTTGAACAGGGTCGCCAAAATCACGCGGGATATACATGTGATTATAGACTGAAAAGCCCTGTGCGCCCCATTTCAACGCAGCATCTGTATAGGGTGATTTGCGCACTTGTGTGCCAAAACTAAATTTCTGGTTGCTCATTGTCTGGCCTCTTCGTCTTTTATCTAGACCGCTAAGTTATGGTGAAATGAGTGCGCTTCAAGGGGTCAGCTTGCACGATAGGACTGAAGCCAGGATAAGGTGTCTTCTGTGGGACTAGTGCCCACCTTATATTCAGCGCCGATGGGCTTGTCATATCCGAGCCTATCAAGCAATGAAAAGATATGGTCATAAGATAACTCACCATGATCGGGCGGTCCTCTATCAGGGACGGATGCGATTTGAATATGACCAATATCCTCAAGGCAGTCTTGCAAGGTGCGACCAACATCGCCTTGCAATATTTGAATGTGATAACAATCAAACATTAGCTTTAAATGCGGTGACCCCACAGCCTTGATAAGGGCGCGCGCCTGATTTGTGTGCTGCAAAAAATATTGCGGGGCATCATAGTGATTGAGCGGCTCAATCAAGATGGTCTTGCCTGCCTTCGCAGCAAGGTCACAGCCATAGGTCAGATTTTCCCCAAAACAGGCTTCGGCCTCTTCGCCCTTGGCAAAGCCTGCCAATATATGGATAGCATGCGCCCCAATAGCCTCGGCATAAGTGACAGCCTCTTTAATATGGGCGCGCGCGTCCTCCCTCCGGTCAGGGAGGGCGGCTAGCCCCATCTCTCCTGCGGTGATGTTGCCGCGTCTCGTATTCAGGCTAAGACAGGGAAGACCTGTCTCATCGAGTGCTGATTTCACCTCTGCGGCAGGCACATCATAGGGCCAATGTAGCTCAACAGCGGCAAAGCCAGCCTGCCATGCAGCCCTGATAGCGTCAGGGAGAGGCCTGTCTGTCCATAAAAATCCAAGGTTTGCCGAAAATCGAGGCATCACACGCTCATCTCTTATAATTTTAACGTGACATGATGATGCGCAGATCATGTCAGAATGCAATGTAAAATATGGCGTACAAAACAGGAGGGGCAGATTTTGCTGTGGCGGAGTGTGATGTCTCTCGCTAGGGTGAGGGCAGATATATAATTTTGTCAGAGGATTACGAGATGAAAAAGCTAGTTTTGACAGGTGCCGCTGGTCGTTTAGGTGGTGTGTTGCGCGAGCCGCTTTCGCGCTTATGTGACGAGCTTGTGACAACAGATATCTTAGATGCACCTGACAGCTTATTTGCGAATGAACGGTATGTGCAGGCTGATCTCGGTGATCTCCCCGCCATGATCTCATTATTAGAGGGCGCAGATATGGTGGTTCATTTCGGCGCGATTGGCGATGAAGCGCCTTTTGAGACATTGTTAAAGCCGAATTTTATTGGCGCTTATAATATCTGGGAAGCCGCTTATCAAAATAAGGTGCGCCGTGTGGTTTACGCGTCATCCATTCATGCGGTTGGGATGCATAAAAAGACTGATTTCATCGGCATAGATGCCCCACATCGTCCTGATACCTTCTATGGTCTGGCGAAATGTTTTGCTGAGGATTTGGCAAGTCTTTATTGGGATAAGCGCGGTGTTGAAGCGGTTTGTATGCGGATTCTCTCTTGTGCGCAGGTGACCAATAGCCGGGCCGTGGGTTCCTGGCTAAGTTATGATGATTTGATTCATCTGGTAGAACAAGCCATCACAACGCCGATCACTGGGTTTTCCATTGTCTATGGGGTGTCCAATAATGACAGAGCGCCTGTTGATAATGCCGCCGCCAGCCATCTAGGCTATCGTCCCAAAGATAATGCTGAGCCATTCGCCAAAGAGATTTATGCCAAAGATGGCCCTCTGGACCCTCTCGATCCCGGCAATAGCTGTCATGGTGGTCCGTTTGCCATTGTTGAATTGGGGCAAAGCGGGGTCTCATTGCTAAACCTTGACCCTGAAGATACGTAAAAAAGACTTCAAGAAAAAGATAGGCCCGCAGGATATGATCTAGCGGGCCTTTATTTTATCTTAGCCATGGGCTTCATAATGGGCAGAGATCAGCTGTGTGATCGTACGAATTTGCGTTTGGTTTTGCAAAAGCGGATCTAGCAATTCTGCGCGTGTGGCCTCATAGCCTGAACTTTGGGCATCGCTGTAATTATCAGGTTCAGCAAGATCATGATGCGCTTCTGAGGCAGTGTCTGGGAATTCAACAGCGATAATCTGCGCGGCCAATTCAAAATCAAGGCGCAAGGCTGCATTAATCAGATCCGCATTGGAATGACGATTTGATTCCGCAAAACGTGGTGCTTTGGCAACGCGGAGCAAAGAATCAGTAATAATGGCAATCCGCAACGCATGAAGAAGATCGAGGTCGAGACGCTGGTCACCTGTCGTACGTGGCGATGATAGAGATAATTTGTCAAATAACCGATAAAGGTGGATCAAATCGTCCCGCAAACGCCAAGCTGTTTGGCGTATCGCGCCTGCAAAAGCTGAGCCTTCCAATCGTCTGGCTAATTGACGATAGGCCCGTTGATTATCGCGCTGTGTCCCATGATAGGCGCGGCCAATCCAAAACCCATTATCTAGTATTCTGGCGTAAGATAACATGGTGTTTAAAGAGCCATGTTTTTTCGCCGCATCAACATGGTTGATAAGCTGTTGTAAGCGAGGGGAGTTCTCAAAAATCTCAGAGAATTGCTCCGCATCAACATTTGCGGCAGACCCAATGCCTGAAATAACAATGGCCAAAAAGCCTAGCTGTTGCAAAATAGCATTATGCGGGATGGCACGAATTTTTGACGGGTCGCGTCTCTCATTACCAGCTTGCACCACACGCTTAGCTGGTCGAGACCCTGTCTTTGGCAATAGATTAGAGCCAAAAATATCAAGTGTCATCGCATAGTCAGGTGACGCAAATAACGCCTCATGCCATTGTTTGAGTGATAGGAATAAATCAAGGGCAAAATCGCTTTGATCATAAAGCGGGTCATCTTGCCAGCTTTTAGCAACAGGTGCTGTCTCAGCCAAGATGAGCTGTGAAAGACAAGCATCAGCCAGTTTTTGCGTGCCAAACAAGCGATAGCCATCACCACCTTGGAAGCTGGATTGATGATAGATCCGCACCCCTAAACTTGCCGCCATATGACGGGCATAAGGGGTCAAGATAAAATCCTGGCGCGCTTTCATATTGGGCCGTGCACAACCCCGGCCAAGAGATTCGCCATGTGTGTTGAACAAAAGCAATTCTACCTGGCCCCCAAAGTGGCGAGCGCACAAGCGAATAAGTTTAATCTGCAAGCGTTCAATCGCAAGGTTGGCGGCAAGCTGACCCATAAAGCGACCTGCATCACTGAAGCCAAGCTGGATTGCAATGCGGCCGCGGCGGCGCACATAATCCTGTACAACAACCTGTTCAAAAAGCTGGCCCATCATTGAGGCACCATGCTCCAAACCAAAGGATGTTTCGAACAAAGGAGAAATATCCAATTTCTCTTTGATGCCTAATTTATGCGCGAGATAGAGCGCTGACATATAGGTAATCGGGCGCTCGCATTCTGCGATCAGGAGCCGGATAGGCTGGCTCGCATCAATATGTTTTAAGAATTGTGCGGCAAGCATTAATTGGCGGCGAGCAGTTGCGGCTTCTTTTTCGATGGTCGCAAAGTTAATCTGCCATGGCTCTTCTGTGCGAATGCGTTCGGCCAAACGTTCAATCAAAAGACGTGATGACATAGAGGCATCAGATGATGATAGGCTGCGTCCATCAATGGTGCGCATGGCATTGCGCAGTTGCACCGCATTAATCCGCAAATGAATTTCGCCCATGCCAAAGCCATGGGTTGCGATATCAGCGGCGATAACAAGAAGCGCTAGGGCTGTATCATCTTCGGCACTATGTTTCGCGATCATTTGCAGGCGAGTGGCAAAGCCCTCTGAGTCAATCAGCTTATCTGACCGATTTGTGAAGGCATTAAACAAGTCAGTAAAGCCATCGAGCCCGTCATCTGTGGCGCCATTTTGGAGCTCTGCAAAGCCTGCAATGGCCGCGTCACAGGCTGACAGCTCTTGCGCGATCTCAGATAAGAGAGGCGATAGCTCGTCTAATGCAAATGGTGATAACATCTCTTGATAGAGTAAAAGCGCGTCTCTTTTTTCTGTAACGCGCAATATCAATGTATCAAGCCACGTAATGTCAGACCGGCCGTCCAAATCATATCCGACCCATGTGGAAACACCGATCATGACAGGGAGCTGATCGCGCCAATCTGCTGGGTTCGTTTCACGCCGCGCTGTGAGAAGGGCTGAATTAATCTGGCGGATAGTGGTGCGGGCATGACGCAACGCTGCCATCGCTTCGGCATGTTCTTCCTGCAAGGTCACAAGCTTGCGGGGCTGATAAGCGGATTCTGGAGCTTTAGCGGTTTGCGGGTCAGTTGCCGCCGCGTCACATAAGGCTAGTGAATGATTATGCTGTAAGGCAAAAACGGGATGCGCTGTAAATACGGCGCGATATAGTGGCTTTGTGATATCCTGGCCTTGTAACGAGCTAATGACGTTAGAGAAGTCTGCTTCAAGTTCATCAAGTCCTGTTTTGTGGTGTAGGGTACTTGCTTGGCTTTGCCAGACACGATCGCCAATGTCTGAGATAAGAGCTGTAATATCCTCACGTGAGGCCTCGCCGTGATACAGCCTATCAGACACCATATCAGCGAGTGCCGATACGGGGTTTATGTCAGATATTTGCATGCCCTGCTCGCGCAGCGAGATCAAATGTCCTTTTAACTCATCATATAAAGCACTCATAACAACCCCCGTAATGGCTAATGCGCTATAAATATACAAAGTTCAATAGATGATGAAAAGGGGCAGAACGGTACGATTTTGCCGAAAAAGCTGCGCCTTTCACCAATAAAATTATTGTGATTTCACAGGGGATGAGGTTTTGTTAGGAGCAGAGTTTTCACGTCAATTATGATCCGTAATAGATGATATAGCAGAATTGAGTTCAGAATGTATGTTGGCCTAGATTTAGGAACATCATCGTTAAAAGCGATCATTATGGAAGAAGAGGGCAAGGTTGTTGCCAGTGCCTCTCGGTCTTTGGACGTATCAAGACCACATGCGGGATGGTCAGAACAAAACCCTCACCATTGGTGGCGGGCTGTAGATGAGGCTCTTATCTCCTTGTCTCAGAGCCACCCCAAAGAGATGTCATCTGTCTCGGCCATTGGCCTATCTGGTCAAATGCATGGGCTTGTAGCGCTTGATGAGGCGCACCAAGTTTTACGCCCTGCGATTTTATGGAATGATACACGTAATGCGGCCGAGGCCGCCGAGCTGGATCAGACTGTGCCGGAATTTCGGTCCCTTGGTGGTAATGCTGTCATGGCAGGGTTTACGGCGCCTAAAGCGGTATGGCTTGCTCGTCATGAGCCCGATATTTTTAAACAAACAAAGTACATTTTATTGCCAAAGGATTATGTGCGTCTCTGTCTTTCTGGTGATTGCGCGTCTGATATGTCTGATGCATCTGGCACCTTGTGGATGGATGTCAAAGCGCGGCGCTGGTCAGAGCCTCTATTGGCCGCTTGCGAGCTGACTGAGGCGCAAATGCCGCGGCTCTATGAAGGCACAGAAGTCACAGGCCAGTTACGTGATGAGCTTGTGCAAAGATGGGGCATGACAGGGCCTGTCTTCATCGCAGCAGGCGGCGGCGATAATGCAAGTGCGGCGGTTGGCCTTGGGGTGGTTAAGCCAGGTGACGGATTTGTCTCATTGGGAACCTCTGGCGTTGTCTTTACGGTCACAGATGATTTTGCCCCAGCGGCGGCACAGGGGGCGCATGCCTTTTGCCATGCTCTGCCCCATCAATGGCATCAAATGGGCGTGATCTTGGCAGCAAGTGATTGTGTGAGCTGGCTATCAGAGATTACAGGGCAATCAGCGACTGAGCTTGCTGCGCTAGCCGCGGCCAAAGATCACAATGTCACAGATTTATATTTCCATCCCTATTTGTCAGGTGAGCGCACGCCGCATAATGATGCCGGCGCAAGAGGGGGGTTCATTGGGCTGAGGCGTGGTCATGATGCTGGTGACATGATGCTAGCTGTGATGCAAGGGGTTGCCTTTGCCATGGTAGATGCGATGGATGTCTTAACGAAAGCCGGCGCCTCACCAGAACAATTAATCGCCACAGGTGGCGGCGCCAATAATCATGATTGGTTGCGCCTCATTGCCTCACTTAGTGCCTATCCGCTTATTGTGCCTGAGCAAAGTGACGAGGGGGCGGCCCTTGGCGCTGCGCGATTGGCCGCTTTATCAACTGGGCGCAGTGTAGAGGATATCTGTCAGCAACCACCTATCCAAACCATCATACAGCCAGATGAGGCCACACATGCCGCCCTTCATCAGATGCGAGAGACCTCTCAGCATCTCTTTCAGGCAATTCGCCCGTTATTAGGAACACGGTAAATGACATCACCAGCAAAGCCTTATTCAAGTCAGCCTGTCTTTCGCGCTTTCTTTATTTATGCGGTGGCGCTTGGTACCTTATTTCCGCGTTTGGGTGATATTCAAATTGCCATGGGGGTTGGTGAAGCGCTGTTAGGGTTGTCTATCCTTGGATTGCCCGTTGGTTTGCAGATCTCATTACTTGTTGCTGATAAACTGCTGCGTCATTTTACGATGGGTCAGGTGATGGTGGCTGGCACAGCGCTCATCGGTTGTGCCTATGTTGGCGCCTCTCTTAGTCCGTCACCATTATATTTTTTCATCAGTTTGTTTTTTGGTGGTTTGTCCATCGGGGCGATGGAAGTGGCTGTCAATCTGGAGGCAGATCGCATCGAGGCAGTAATAGGGCGACGCATTATGAACCGGGCTCATGCGTTCTGGTCGCTAGGCTTTTTTACAACAGGCTTACTAGGCGCACTGATTGCCCAGTTGGGGATTACACCCTTTTGGCATTTTTTAATGTTAGCGACAGCAAGTACATTATTTTGCATTCATTATTTCTTGCGTTATCAGCAAGCGCCAGAGCGCGCCTCTGATGCGGAGGCCACATCCTTATTTGTCCGTCCGACCAAAGCGATCATGGTGTTGGTGCTATTAACGCTATCAGCCATGTTGGTAGAGGGATCGGCCATTGATTGGTCTGTGATTTTCATGCGTGATATTTTCCAGACAGTCCCTTTGGTATCTGGCTTGGCGTTGGCTTTGGCAGCGCTCTGTCAATTTGTAGCGCGTTACTTTGCCGATGGGTATGTTGAGCGGTTTGGCGCACAGCGGGTCGCACGGCTTTGTTTGACGATTATGCTAGGCGGCATCATCTTAGTGGCTGGCGCGCTGCATCCTGTGATGGCATTGCTTGGTTTCGCCGCCTTGGGCGCAGGGTCATCTGTGATTTTCCCGCTTACTATGTCAGCTGCGGCACAACAAACAGACCGGCCAGCAGCGGTGAATGTGGCGTCTCTTGCGCAAATTGCGTTTGTCGTCTTTTTATTGGCGCCGCCTCTCTTGGGGGCCATTGCTGAATTTGCCGGCATCCGCTACAGCTATGCTGTCAGCTTCCCCTTGATTATTCTGAGCTTTTTCTTTGTTCATGGGCTGCGCGCGTTGGAAGCGCCAACAGCTGATAGATCAGGTGGTGCTGCGGTTGTCAGGGATTAAAACCACATTGCCAATATGAGATTTCTTCTCAAAAAATTGCTGCGCTGCGACAATCTCTGATAGCGGGTAGGTGGCGGCGAGAAGTGGCTTGATCTCATCACCTTCGATATAGCGGATGAGATTAGGGAACACAGCCTCATCCCATGCGGTTGAGCCCAACATTGTGATGTCTTTTAGATAGAGGTCACGCATATCAAGCTGAACAATCGGGCCGGCAATCGCACCTGAGCTAGCATAGCGCCCGCCAGCTTTCAGGCTTGTCAGGATTTGGGGAAAGCGTGGGCCAGCCACATTATCAATGGCGATATCAACCCTGTCTGTGCCTAGTACCTCTTCAAGGTTGCAGTCACGGTCATACACCTCATCACAGCCAAGGGCGATGATATCTTGTTTCTTTTCAGGGCTTGTCAGGGCGATAATGGTGGCGCCGCGGCGCTTTGCTAATTGTATGGCCGCCGAGCCCACACCCCCTGATGCACCTGTGATAAGAACCACATCTCCGGTTTGACAGCGGGCACGCTCTAACATGGTTTCAGCGGTTGCATAGGCACAAGGGATGGTCGCAAGCTCAGCATCTTGCCAGTTGCTTTTTACAGGAAAAACCTCATGCGCCGGTACGGCCACATAATCAGCAAAAGCGCCATCAAAATTTGACGCCATCCAGCTCATCTCTAGCCGCTTAAACCCATGGGGCCGCATACAGGCACGAATGAGGGCGCGTCGGCCTAAAAGCGGGCGATGTTCCACTTCACAAACAGCAACAATCTCACCGCAGCAATCTGTCCCTTGAATCAGGGGAAAGGGCGTCGAACCAGCCCACCCCCCTTGGCCATCTTTGGCCGCTTGCTGGTCAGTGGTCTCTGATGTGGCATCTGTGACAGCGCGGGAATACCAGCCTAATCTTGTATTGATATCGGTATTATTTACCCCAGCCGCACCAACGCGCAAAAGCACATATCCCGGCTGCGGGCGGGGCAGGGGAGCTGTGCGATAGGATAGTTGCTCATAGCCGCCTTCCCCCAAGGTAACAACGGCCTTCATATCTGCGGGGAGTGTGATGTCTGACTGCCACATATTACGATGCCTTTGTCGGCGGTGAGGGGCGAGGCGCGGTTTGAGGCTGTTCGACAGGGCCGCCTTGTGCCACCCAATCACTAAATCCGTCTTTGAGATGCGAGGCTGCAAAGCCCATATCTTGCAAGGTTGCCACTGTCAAAGCTGACCGCCAACCAGAGGCGCAGTGAAAGACATAATCGGTATCAGCTTGGCCAAAGATTGGTTTGAAATAGGGGCTATCTGGATCAACCCAAAATTCGATCATCCCGCGCGGGGCATGATAACTGCCGGGAATAGCGCCGGATTTCTGACGCTCCCTAATATCTCTAATGTCGATAATACATAAGCGGGGATCGCCAAGCCTTGATAACAGCTCTTCGGTTGTGACTTCCGTGATGTTAGCGCGTGCCTCTGCTACGAGCATGGCGGCTGTTTTTTGTAATGACGTCATAACAGGCCTCCTATCTATCGGGCAGGGGTCATGGATTGTAGGCGCGGGGCAATCATATCAGCTATGTAGGCTCCCATATGATGATGTTCGCTCGCTGGCCAATGGATAGGGTCAGCGGATGAGGGCGTGACAGCTTCATTCGCATCTAATCCAAAAATGCCGTCATCATCACAGTGCGCTAGCAACACATCTAACTCTGCACCAAAATTCGCGGCTTTATCATAGCCGCCTAACCATTCTTCATACCGGAGCCAGTTGGGGTCACGGGTTCTTTCGCCGAGCTTTGCGGGACAGATAATACCCGCAAGGGGCGGCGCTCCCTCCCGCCATTTGCCAGGTCCCACAGGCGTGCGTCGCACGATTTTGGCAAGCTGCATCATCTGTGAGGTGATTTGGGCAGCCGTGGCCTCAAACCGCGCTTTGCAATCATTTGTGCCAAGCATAATCAGCACCATATCAATTGGCGCATGGCTAAGTAAGGCCGGGCGCAAATAGGGTAGCCCATTATATTCTGGCCCCTCTTGGGGATCTGGAAAGGCTGTTGTTCGCCCGGGCAACGTCTCAGTCGTCAGCTGAATCTCAACATTATGGCTCTGCAAAAGGTGGCGCTTCATTTCTTGCGGCCAGGCTCTGTCATAACGCAGACCAGAGCCGTCATCCAGATACCCCCAGCTGTTGGAATCGCCATAAATAAGGATATGAGGATGATATGACATGGCAGAGAGATCCTTTTCGGTATCCTGTTCAGATGATAAGAGATACTATCCCAAAAAATGATAGATCATCTACTATCTTCTTTACGTAGAGATATCATGTTTCATCCTCTGCTAATAAAGATAAAAGCCTATGAAAGTTTCTGAACGGACCGCTCTTATTTTCTTGTTTGCTACAATGTCTTTGTGGGCAGGCAACGCCATTGTGGGGCGGATGTTTTACGAAGAGTTACCGCCTTTCCAATTAGCATTCTGGCGTTGGATTTTAGCAGGGCTTTTGATTCTGATTGTGATGCGGCCACCGCTCAAACAGGATTGGCCTATGATTTGGCGTCACAAATGGACATTGGTCTTTATCGGCACATTCGGTATTGGATGCTATAATACGCTGCAATATGCCGCTTTGAATTATACCACAGCCACGAATGTGGGGCTGATACAAACCGCGATGCCTGTGCTTGTGGCGATACTTGATAGGCTTGTCTATCGTTCTCACACAAGCTGGTTGCAGTCGATTGGGATGGGGTTATCAACGCTTGGGATTATGGTGATTATTGCCCAAGGGGACCTGTCTCGCTTACTAGACCTCAGCATTAATATCGGTGACTTCTATATGGTGCTTGCCATCCTCACCTATGGGATTTTTTCAGTTTCATTGCGCGCTGCGCCACAGCTCAATCAATGGTCTTTCTTATTTGTGCTCTTTGTTGTGGGCGCACTTGAGTTACTGCCCTTCCAATTATGGGAATATAGCCAAGGCGCGAGAATGGTGATTAACGAGGCCACCATCTTAGCCATGATTTATATTGTGATTGGCCCAGCCTTTTTGGCGTATAAATTTTTCACATCAGCGGTTGCGACTTTGGGGCCAAACCGCGCTGGTGTGTTCTTTTACTGGCTTCCTATTGCCGCGGCAGGGCTCGCTGTGCCGCTCCTAGGAGAGCCGCTATATTCCTATCATTTTGTGGGATTTGTTTTGGTTGTGTTGGGTCTTCGGTTTGGGCTCACTAGTCGCAAGAAAGAGACACCTTCATCCTAAAAAAAAGAGCGCTCAAGGGAGCGCTCTTTTCATCGTGTTTGCCTGTCATATTAGAAGCGGAGCGAGATATCCTTATGGACCGCCTTACATGAAGCAATTTGTGTCACAAGGTGATCAGGCAAGCGTGACTGCCCACGCAACCCAACATTATCGCGCACAGCCAAATCAAAGGCTTGCAAGGCTGCCAACGCATTGCCGCTTGCTGCTTCACGCCATGCAATCTCATCTGCCAGAATTTGCTTCGCCTCATCTAGCTTTGCACGACCTGTTTCTGTCTTGTCTTTTGCTAGATCACGGCGTGCTTTGCTCAACATTGACTTTACCGGATTAATGCCATCGATGGTTTTAATCTCACCTTCGAATTTCTTAATCATGGCAGCCGCGTCTTTGTCTGACAGGCGCGCCATATAATCGAGGAAAGCATCTAGCTCTGGGGCAAAGGCTTGCAGCCCGCCAAGAGACTCAATCTCTGCCATGGCGATACCCACTGGCTCATAGGCATCATCAAGGGCGCGGCGATATTTACGCTCTGCCTTTGTTAGTGTCGCCAATTGTGACTGATAAGCCTCAGCAGCTGGGTGCCAGGCAGCGGGGATCTCAGCCTGCAAGGCGGCAATCTCGGCTTGCATCGCCGTGATATCTGCCTCATAGGCGATACGCAGCGCTTCATCATCGGTCCGGCGCGCAAGCTTTTCATTTTGCTTTACTTCACGCTCAATAGATCTGATTTGACGCTCGATATAGCGGACATCGCTATGCATGGCGGCATAGGCTTCTGTTGTTTCTGCCAACGCTGCTTTTTCTGTATTTACAGCATCAAGCTGAACAAAAACTTCGCTGGTATCTTTTGGTACAGATGCGATTGCCTTTGCTAATTTTTGCGGCAAGTCACCAAAATCAACAGTTGCAAGATCGGCAACGGCGTCATCAATCTGTGACCGCTGGGCGACAAGCGCATCAGCGAGATAATCTTCAACACAGGCCTGCAATTTTGGATTCTTTGGCGGCGGTGCGTTGTAAGATGATAGATAGAAGCGATTTGGCAGGTAATTTACCAATTGCGGGAATGTCCCCACAATTACGAGGCCAAATAGCTGCAAGGCAATGAAGGGAATCACACCGCGATAAATCGCAAGAGTTGAGATGGCCTTTGATGCGACACCGCGCAAATAGAAGAGCGCGAAGCCGAAAGGTGGTGTCAAGAAACTGGTCTGCATGTTCACACCAATCATCACACCAAGCCATACGGCAGTCACATTGGCATTCGGATCAGCGAGCAAGATAGGCGCAACAATCGGTACCACCACAACAGCGATTTCAATGAAATCGAGGAAGAAGCCAAGCAAGAAGATCACAGCCATCACAACAAAGAATTGTGTCCAGAACCCACCTGGTAGACCCGTTAGGAAGTGCTTCACATATTCTTCACCACCAAAGCCGCGGAAAGCCGCTGTTAGCATGGCTGCACCAAGGAGGATGATAAACACCATTGATGTTGTCTTTGCTGTCTCCAACATAACGCCATGAAGTGTTTTATCTGTCACCAATGTCCGGTAGCCTGACCATAAAATCGCAGCTAGGAAGGTGACGCTTGCCATCGCAGCAAGGTAAATCGGGATATAGTTTCCGGTAAGATGTACATTACGGATGTTCAAATCATACATCTGCATAATGATGGCAATCACTGCCAATGAAGCAATGGCAATAATCGCAGGCGTAAACGCCCCCTTCTTACCTTCATAGAGGCGATAGCCTGCCATGATAGTAGCGCCAACAGCACCAATTGCGCCTGCTTGGTTTACCGTCGCAATACCGGCAACGATTGACCCTAGCACCACAAAAATCAAAACCAATGGCGGGATCAATGAGAAGAAGACCTGTACCACAAACTCTTTGGTAAAGCCTGATTCATTGTGAACCGCTGGTGCTGATGCAGGGCGTAGCAACGCTGTGATAAGGATATAGACAAGATAGAGGCCCACAAGAACAAGCCCTGGCAAGAAGGCGCCTAGGAACATATCACCTGCTGAGGTTGAAACCACATCCAAAGCAGATGGCATGCTGGTCTCACCCGTGGCGTGCTTGTACAGCGCTTTACGTGCTGATGAGGCTTGGTCCGAGGCAGAAGACAGCTGGTCAGCCAAAATAATTAGAACGATCGAAGGTGGAATAATCTGACCCAATGTCCCAGACGCACAAATCGTGCCAGAAGCCAATGACGGCGAATAATTATTTCGCATCATCGCAGGCAATGAGATGAGGCCCATCGCCACCACTGTGGCACCAACAATACCCGTTGTGGCGGCAAGCAAGGCGCCCACAATCACAACAGAGATACCAAGACCGCCCGGCACAGGGCCAAACAATTTCGCCATTGTCACAAGCAAATCTTCAGCAATGCGTGAGCGTTGGAGCATGATGCCCATAAAGATGAAAAGCGGGATGGCGATGAGTGTGTCTCTTTCAACTTCCCAATAAACACCGCGGAAGTTTGTGACACCAGCCGTTAGCCATTGGACAGGCCCATCCTGTGCGAAGAAAATTGTGACGTCCCCATAGAATAGCCAGCCAGTGATAGTCGCAAGTGCAATCGTAATGATGGCCGCGCCAGGAAGCGCAAAGGCAACAGGAAAGCCAGAGCCAAGTGCGCCGATCATAATGACGAAAAGAAGAAGAAGGAAATAGAGTTCCATAATCGTTAAACCTTAAATCTTATGCTTCAACAGGCGCATTAGCCTCTGCCTGTTGTTCAGGCGAGACGAGCTTGCGGAGGTTTGTCAGCATGAAGCTGGAGAATTGGACGAGCATAGAGAATGCAAAGACAATCAAGAACCCTGCCATGAGATATTTCACATACATACCAAAGCCACTTTGGGATGTTTCAAAGTTCAACAATGGACTGTTGATAACAGATGTCTTTTCCCAAAGGCCGCGCATCAAAATGGTCCAGCAAAGCGGTAATCCCAAAATGGCCGCGCCGGCAACATTGACCCAAGCTTTGACACGCTCAGGTAATCCGGCATAGACCACATCCACGCGGACATGCCCTTCTTCAATCAAGGTCTGGGCTGAGGCAAATAAGAATAAGGCCGCATACCAGAAACGCACAAGGTCGCCCATAAAGGCTTGTTCATAGGAAAAGATAAAACGTGCAATCACGATAAGCAATTCAGCCACAACAATCAAAGTGGCAAGCCAGACGAAATTGATACCGCGATATTTCAATGCGATGAGGGCGCCTACGACGATTAGCGGGATATGAATATAGCTGCCGCGCCACACAGAGCGGCCAATATTTGAGGCAAGATCATTGCCTGCTAAGGCAGCGAGGAAGCCTTCGATACGCATGAAAGAGATTGTGGCATCAACGATACCGACAAACATGACCGACCAAAAAGCAAGGCTGATGATATAGGCCGCGGCGCTGCGCAAGCGTGCCTCGTTTTTTTCAAGAGCGCTGTCAAAACTGTCAGGAGATTGGCGCCAGACAGCATAGGCCGGAAGCGCAAAAGCGGCGATGAACGCGGCTAGCTGCAGAAATCCGGTAAAGCCAGCTGGTCCAAAATCATCACCATCAATGATGCCCAAGGCTGCGAGGGCTGAATAAGCGCCTGGCCACTCAAAGCTATAGAGTAGGAAATTGTTGAACACAAATACGAGGCTCGCAAGCGCACTTGCTATCGCGATATAGTAAAATGCCAAATAAATAGCCGGGGGCCGGTTAGTCATGCCTATACGGGTCCTCTGATTTTTAAGTCCTTAAGAAAAAAAAGGGGCAACCAAATTGGCTGCCCCTCTCGTCACAATGTGACTTAGCCGTTCAATACGCGCTGACGCTGTGACACGTAAGCGGCGTTTGAGTTTACGAACCAGCCACCAATATCATTGAGGCCTTGTAGGAAGCTCTCATGGATACGGTTTGCTAGGTCTGAGTGCTGGCGTGTTTCGTCGAATACTTCAACAGCTGCTTCGCCCAAGGCATCCCAAACATCGTCGTTAAATTCACGAACTTCAACGCCTTGCTCATTGATCAAGCGTGTCAATGCAGCACCGTTCTTCGCGTTATATTCTGACATCATCACGTCATTTTCCTGCGTTGCAGCAGCTGTGATGATAGCTTTGTCTGTGTCTGACAAATCTGCCCAGAACTTCTGGTTGAAGCCAGCAGCAAGCATTGAGCCTGGCTCATGCATACCAGCTGTGTAGTAGTACTTCGCAGCTTCGTAGAACTTCATGATTTCATCGTTCCATGGGCCAACCCATTCTGTTGCGTCGATCGCGCCAGATACAAGGTTTTCATAAATCTGACCGCCAGGTAGTGAGACTGGTGATGCGCCGACCTTTGAAATCACGTCGCCGCCTAGACCAGGCATACGCATTTTCAAACCGTTAAAGTCGTCAGCTGAGTTGATTTCTTTGTTGAACCAACCACCGGCCTGA
>WTJA01000011.1:0-15058 GCA_011524995.1 Alphaproteobacteria bacterium
GGCAAATTGGAGGTCGGCTGTTTATCAGCCTGATTACTACAATGATATTGTCAGGTTTGAGATTTATGGGGACATGGGGCTACGAGAGATTCATTATGACCACACATTTGAAAATGAAGACGAATTACGTATCGGCGTTGGTTTTCTTGGCCTAAGTGTTGGTCCTCAAAAAGATATCAAAATACAGCTACCTAACTACATGACAAAAGAACGATACGACCGCGCCTACCTGGACTTGACAGAACAATGCCCAGGAAGTTCCGGCGGATATTAAGATGCTTCTCATGCCCTTTTTGGTATCTTGTATTTTTTCCTGCAGGATAACCGTAAGAGGGACGGGGGCAGCCAGACTTCAAGCAACCCTATCATGCAAGGCAGGACAGTGTGATAAGCGGCTACCTCAATATTTACTGGCCAAAAAGCGCTTTGAAGCGGTCAATACACATTCTAAAGCCATCTTCAAAATTACCATTGCCTGGATGGTAGACAGACTCAAAACTGATGACGCCATCATAGTGATCACGGCGCAACGCATCTGCCATCGGCTGGAATTGATTGGCAAGCTGTCCTTTGCCCATTTCACGGACTTCTAGCGTTGCGCGTGGCGTGTCAACTTGCACATCCTTGATATGGATATGCCCTAAATAGCCATCCTTCACCTCGTCATAACCATCTGGATAGGCCATCTCGTGACACCAACAATTATTGGCTGGGTCCCATAACACTTTCAATGTCCCTTTAGCATCTAGGTCATCTATCAGCTTGCGGCCAGTGTAGTTAGAATTGACCATCGTGCCATTGCCTGTTTCCACCACTAATGTGAGGCCCTCAGATTTTGCTATGTCAATTGCAGGCGCGATCAAAGGCAAAATATCATCCCATGCCCCATGAGCGACATTCCATTTTTCAGCCCCATGACGGCCAAAGAGTATTTGCTCTTTTTTTGGTGTCATTATCCGCACTAAAGGCGAGCCGACAATATGGGCCATTTCAATCACACGTTTTAAGGCATCCATATGCTGGATATGAAGCGCATCACCTGCTTTGTTGGCGCGTGTCATCCCAGCAAAAATATGACGCGACAGGCATGATACTGGTTTGCCTCTATCACGTAATAGCGCATCTATTTCACGAATTTCAGACGGACTATGATCACCAACTTCCTTATCACCAACAAATTGTAATTCAGCATAGTCCAAGCCAAATTCATCCATCACATTGACACTGTGCGCTAAATCGCGGCTGATGCCATCACAAATCACACCTAATTTCATTTTATCTCTCCTATTTCAAACCCTCAGCGATGCAATTCAGCGCCCGCAATATCTTCCATAATCTTTGTACAAATCCAATTATCTCCCTGCGGATATTTGGTCTTGCCTTGATGGAAGATTTGCATCGCTGTTGCGGCGGTGAATAACGGCACACCCAGCGCCTCAGCCATATTAAGAGATATGGTTAAATCTTTATGCATTGTACCAATGCCAGAGCCTGTGCCCTCAAATCGGCGGTCAATGATATTCTCCAAAGAGGTGCGCGTAATACCGCAACCTGCCGCAGAAGTTGTGACTACGTCAAAAAGCTTTTGCCCAGATACGCCCGCCTTGGCCGCCAAAGCTGCTGCCTCAAAAGTCGCACTAAAAAGGGAACCAATGATGGATTGTAGGCAGGCTTTCATGATTTGACCATCTCCTGCGTTGGTGCCAACATGATGAATGGTGCCTGACACCGCATCCATAACCGCTTTTGCCTGTGCCATCACAGTCTCAGGAGCTGCGGCCATCATTGTCAAAGTCCCAGCTTGCGCCCCTGGGAAACCGCCTGAGACAGGACTGTCAATCAACGCAATACCTGTCCCGCTAAGTGCAGCACCTATCTCCTGAGCTTCGGATGGCTTGATGGTGGCAGTCAGTAAAATAATGCCGCCCTTTGCCATTTTGCCTACCAGTCCATCATCCCCAAAGATAACGGATTTTGCCTGATCGCCATTCATCACCATCACAAAGATAGCATCTGCGTTCACCCCTACCTCAGCGACATTTCTTGCAAGAGTCCCTCCCATCTGTTGAAAATTTGCACATCTATTGTCATCAATATCAAAACCAAAAGTTTCAAATCCGTTTTGGATGAGATTTAGGGCCAGACCAGACCCCATATCACCAAGACCAATTACACCCGCTTTCATTGCCGATCTCCTTTATCAATCGCAGCTGCTTTGCCTCAAGCCTACCGCTCATAGAGGCATCGCAAATCAGTTTCATGGTGAGGGATTTCATACGCCTTTACGGCGCCCGGGCGGGTCCAAAAGACACCCCCTGCCCGTGCAAATGGCAGAGCCTATTGTGCAAAGCCACTCAGGCAAAACGCGAGTGTCATCTTACAAATTAAAAGTCGCCGCATTCCACCTGAGAATAATGGTGTCAAACACACGCCAAAATTTCAAGTCTGTAAAATAGAAGGGGTTTCGTGCAAAAAAATCAGTGCTTCAATCGTTTTTGTCGAAAGCCTGCATCATCTTCTATGACATTTTAAAAAGCCGCTCACTCAGATCTGTGAGTTCATCATCAAAGAAGGCCTTGCGCTTCATTGTCGCAAAATCGATGTCAAAACAATGTGACATTGCCGAACAATAGACCGACCGCGCATCTGTTGTTGCTAGCAGATCTTGCCCTTCAAATAAGGCTGAGCGGTCTAGCCCTGGCCAATCAGCATAAATCTGTGACTGCTTGAGCAACCCGCCTGCCATCAAAATAGCCGTGCCATAGCCATGCTCTGTGCCATAGCCCCCATTTTGTTCCACCTTGCGGCCAAATTCTGTCAAAGTGAGGATAAGAGTCTCATCAAAAGAAGGGCCAAGCCCTGCTTTAAGAACCTCCAGCACCTTGTCAAAGTCAGCTAGGCGCTCCCCATGTTCGCCATCTTCGCCCCCTTGTGCCGCATGGGTATCAAACCCCCCAATATCAAAGACGGCAACCCTGGGCCCTTCGTCCCTTCGCAATTCTTGTGCTGCCACAACGGCAAGTTCATGGGCATCATTATCACCAATTTGCTGCATCATTGAGAGCGGGCGCGCCCGTACTTTCTCCATGACTTTCGCAAGTGGTGAGCCATCGGTATATGATTGTTGAATAAGGTTTAGCTCCTCTCTAGAGGGCAACTTCATCCAAGTTGGATAAAAATTATCAGGCGCCTGATTACCGCGCAAAATCAGAGGCATAGGAAGTGAGATGGCAAGCCCCCCTAATTCAGCAGCCTCAATACCGCGACCTAGCCATCCTGTCTTCGTGGCATAGGGCACATGCCCCCCACTCTCCATGAGGTTCTGACCATCAAAATGAGAGCGCATCGTATAAGGAATTGACGTGGCGTGAACCACAGAGGCGCGCCCTTCCTGCCAACAGGACATAAAGGATTTTAATCGCGGGTGAATGTTAAAATCTGATGTGAGCCTCTTAACGCCAGAGACGAGGATATCAGGACGTGCTTTCGCCATTTTTTGGTCATTTGGCTGAATAGCCGTCAGACCATCCATCCCGCCGCGCAACATGATGATGACAAGGTTTTTCTTTTGCAAACCAGCGGCCCGTGCATTGAAGGCAGGCGCGCCTAGCAAACTTAAAGAAGCACAGCCAGAGATGAAGTGGCGACGACTAAGACTCATACCTTCAACATCCTCTCACTCGAAAATAAGACGCCTGCCTGACGTCTAGGATTGGAATAGAAATCGATGTTCTTTGCCTTTTGCAGCAGGTCTAAAACCGCCTCAGCATTGTCAAAATTCTTCTTTACTATCCCTTCATAGATGGGAGTTAAAGGATATTGAAGCCTGTCAGCCACCGCCAAACGACGGATCAACAATTCTGGGGAAAGCCATTCTGCTTCGGTATCTGGCCAGCCATTTGGTTGCGAGGGCGTGATGAGATTATGCCCCATATCATTCATTAACCATTCTGGCTGGCGAGATTTTTGGGGGGGCTTTGATGCAAAATCATAGGCCATATCCTCTGGTGAGGGGGGCCAATCTGCCCCTGACATCCTCACACATTGTAAGAGCCAGGTTTCGGGGTTTAGAAATTTTGTATTTTTACCTGTTTGCGCATAAACCACCTTGATGAGTTCCCTATAAACCGATGGCAAATCACCCTTTGTTTGCACCCATGCGGTGAGTAACGGGGCAACCATCTCATCACTTGGCTCATCACACACAAAATGGCGAACGAGTTTTTTACAGATATGTTTAGGTGTTTCAGGATGAGCGCACAGAAATTCAATCGCATCAATCAGCTTACTCTTTGATGAAATTCCTTTCTGTTTGAAAGCCTGCCCTAATACCACATGATTACCAGGCTCATGTTTTTTACCGTTAAATTTTACGGGATTACATTCTTGGCGTTTTTTAGAATGAGGGTTTTCCCACCCGGCCATAATGTAGGATAGCGCCACCACATCTTTTTGTGTGTAGCCCGCTGCTGGCGAGACTGTATGGAGTTCGAGCAGTTCACGTGCGTGATTTTCATTTACCGTTGCTGGCTCGCCTCTCTCGCGGCGGTTCTTACCCCATTTCGAATTGGGACCGATAGATTCAGAATTATCAAGATGATGTATCATCGTCCAAGAGGTTGTGACCTGCTTGACCAAATCCGTAAAATTACCACAGATATGCGGCCGTATCACCTCTCTGTGATAGGCACCTGTATTCCAGCGATCGAGCATGTCCTTCTCTGAGATCGCAAAATGATTGCACCAGAAAAGCCATAAACGCTCAAAGACTGGGGCCTCACTATGAACAGCTGCATGATGCCGAATAGCCGTCTCTAACCCTTGATAATATCGCTCACCAGTTTTGTAACGCAATTGATCTTTGGCATCTTTATAGGCTTTCCGATCGCTTTTAAATTGTTCACGAAGAACCTTGCGGTCCTGATAAACAAACTCAGCTCTCTGGTCGAGCAATTTGCTGGCAGATGGTATGTCACCTGGCCAGGTTAAGGCCGGCGGCTCTGCTATCTGATTTTGTGCCCATTCAATCGGCTTTTCGGGTATGATTTCATCGGGCCCGAGCCCAAAGCCGATCTTCCTAAAGAAATCCAACTTCATAAGATTAGTGTTTACTTATATTGGCGTCCCGTCAAGGGGTACTGCCTCTACAGCCCATCAGTTTTTGCAGACCTCTTTACGAGAGGCATGCTGTCCACACGCTTAGTAGGGCGAATTAATGCAGACAAAATGATGTGTGGTAAAGCTGATGATCTGGTTATTAGCGCGTGTTGAATTCGACATCTCAGCCAGGCGGATAGCGCGCTGCCCCTGCGCCTCACATTTATCTTCTGCTGCTTCAAAAACAGTGTCAGTTTGTACCCCTGCGCGCTCATCAATGGTAAAGCCAATAGTCTCGTGAGGCTCAATCCGCACAGGCATATCGATAAACGTATAAAGGCCCCGCACAGCAAGAATGACTGCAATGGACAGGCTAATAGATTTGACGGTGAATTGCTCTTTCATGATGCCCCTCCAAAACCTCTATGGCGAGAGGCTATATTATTAGAATAACCTGTAAAAGAAAATACTGAAGCTTATGACAGCAAACAAACTAGCCAGGATGATATGTGAAACAGGACGCCCCTTTATTGATTTCGGCGATACTATGCGCCGGACAGCGCCCCCTGCCAATCCATAGATAAAATTGATGCCGCCCCCAACAACGCATAACAACACACCAAGGCCCAACGCATAAAGGGCGGGATCAGCGGCATCAGCTGGAATAAAGGGCGGAATAAACGCAAAGAAAAACACGCTGACTTTTGGATTGGAAATATTCGTTAAGATTCCGCGGACTAACAATGCCCGTAATGGCGGTATTGCGGGAGCCGTAGCCTCCTCAGTCGTTGGCACAGGGCGCAATAGCTGCCAGGCCAGATACAGCAAATAGCAAGCGCCTGCATATTGCATATATAATAGCGCATCAGGCGATAGTGATGTCGCAAAGAACAACACAGCCCATAATAAAAAGGCCATTACAAGCCCGCCCATCGAGAGACCAAGCGCAGCCATAGCAGCCCCCCGAAGGCCGTAAGCCATACCATTGGCAATCATATAGGCCATATCTGCCCCAGGCAGAATCATCAGCACCAGGATTGCAGACAAAAACGGCCAGAGTTCATATATCATTTCGCCCCCAATCTCATTTTGATTGTGTCCTATGTCAAACAGATTGCCAAGCGCGGTTTCTTTTCCCTTTACTCTCCTGCAACAGGAGAGTTTAGAATTCTTGCTCACATTGGAAGAATCTAACTATGACACGAACGATTATCATTAAAATCTCAGCGGCAGCAGCCTTTATGGCCATTGGTGCCCTCCTTACATTTGGCTTCCTTTCTCATCGTGGAGGCCCCGACAGTGAGTATAGCCGGCATCACAATGCCCATCATCGTGCGGAACATATGGGAAGCGGCGGCGCCGGACATGAACATGATGAAATCAACATGCCGGGTCTGAATGGCCGCGATACAACACAGCAGGAAGTTGACGACCTGAAGCGCCTCTTCAGGCAACATGAGGCAATAGAACGGCAGGTCTCATTACTACCGAACGGCATCCGCACAATTACCGCCTCCCAGTCAGATGTTGTCAGAGACGCCATCATCTCACATGTGACTATGATGGTCACGAGACTGCAGGAAGGGCGTAATCCCGAAGTCATGATCCAGTCGCCGACCTTGGATGCGATTTTTAAAGTCTATGACCAGATTGACACAGAAATCGAACTCACAGACACAGGTATTGCAGTCATTCAAACCTCAGAGAATCCTGATGTTGTCTCACTTCTGCAAACCCACGCAGCCGAAGTAAGTGATATGTCAGACCGCGGCATGGTAGCCGTTCATGAGCGTATGACATCGCACGGTCATTGATCGGCGTCATGCCCCTCTGCGGACTTGCATCACCCCTTAAAGATAGCGATAACTGCATACAAAAAGGCGGTTACTTGACCCTTTTCTCCTCGCCGCCTATGATTGTAACGGGAGAGGGAGAGCACCATGAAGCAGATATTTTGGGTTCCTTTGGTCATCGCCGCGATTAGCCAAGCTGCGCAAGCTGACATTTTGGCAAAAGCAGATTTAGCTTATGGCGAATATCTATCGGGCGAATGTGTCACATGCCACCGTGCGGATGGCGGAGATGAGGGCATCCCCCAAATTATTGGCCTTGATGCCGAAGGTTTTGCGGCCATCATGCTTGCCTATAAAGCTAAAGACCTTGACAATCCCGTGATGCAAATCGTGGCAGGCCGCCTTGATGAGGAGCAAATTGCCTCCTTGGCTGTGTATTTCGAGTCGCTTGAATAGAGCTAAGATGTGGCAGATTGACACATGCAATAATATCTATGTAAATCACATATTATTTGTAAATTAACACTCCCTTTCTACAATTAATAAAGAAGAATGGCACTGTCATTCATTCAGACTAAGAGAGGGGGAGAAAATGAAAAAAATTTCTCGTAGACATTTTGGGGGCGGACTTGCGCTAGGCGCTGGTGCATTAGCAATGCCGTCTCTGGCTTTCGGCGCACGTCCTAAAGTTGTTGTCGTCGGCGGTGGTGCCGGCGGGGCGACAGCGGCGCGCTATATCGCAAAAGATAGCAAGGGTGCCATTGATGTCACACTTGTTGAAGCATCAAAGCAATATTACACATGCTTCTTCTCAAACCTATATCTAGGTGGCTTCCGTGATTATGGCTCAATCGGCCACGGCTATGATGGCCTATCAAACAATCACGGCGTGAATGTGGTTCATGGTTGGGCTTCATCTGTCGACAATGCAGGCAAAACATTGAACCTCGCATCTGGCGCCAAGATTTCATATGACAAGCTTGTCTTATCACCAGGGATTGACCTGAAATATGAGAGCCTACCTGGCTATTCAGCCGAAGCACAGACTAAGATGCCGCATGCGTGGAAATCTGGTACACAAGTGCAAGCGCTAAAACATCAGGTGATGAATATGAGAGAAGGCGGAACATTCGTTATGGTGCCTCCGCCAAACCCATATCGTTGCCCTCCTGGCCCTTATGAGCGTGTGTCAATGATTGCGCATCAGTTCAAACAGACCAATCCAACAGCCAAGATCATCATTCTTGATCCAAAGGCGAAATTCTCAAAGCAAGGCCTGTTTATGGCTGGCTGGGAACAGCATTACCCTGGCATGATTGAGTGGATTGATCCTGATACACATGGCGGCATTCTCAACATCAATGCCGATACAATGGAAATTGAGACAGATCTTGATACATTCAAAGCCGATGCAGCTTGTGTTGTTCCTGCCCAACGTGCGGGATCTATCGCAATGTCAGCGGGCGTGAATGATGGCGATTGGTGTCCTATCGTTCCAGCCACAATGGCGTCAAAAGCTGATCCAAACATCCATGTCCTTGGTGATGCCTCAATCGCGGCATCAATGCCAAAATCAGGCTTCTCTGCCAATAGCCAAGCTAAGGTAGCTGCTAATGCTATCCGCGGGGAATTGACAGGCAGCCGCGTTTTTGAACCACGCTTTGCCAATACATGCTGGTCTTTGGTTGCGACTGATGATGGCATCAAAGTGGGCGCCAACTATTCAGCTGGTGACGAAAAGATTGATGTGGTTGATAAATTTGTCTCTCAAACTGGTGAGTCAGCCGATGTTCGCAAAACAACTTACGAAGAATCGCTTGGCTGGTACGCTGGCATCACATCAGACATGTTCTCCTAAGACCAAGCTCCTCCATAGAGCACGAAAAAGGCAGCCTTGCGGCTGCCTTTTTTATGTTTGATGCAATATGTTTGGCGAATGGCTAACTGGCGCGTGCCGCTTTCAAAGCCGCGCGAATATCAGCCATATTATTATTCAGATATTTCTGGAAAGGCTCCCCTTTTTCCGCATGGCCTTCATGCACCCATTTCAGCATACCCATAAAGGTAAGCTTTCCAAAGGCACCAGGCATCTGCGCAATAGCTGCCTCTGGCAATGTTTGCGCCTCACCTTGTTCTTTCACAAAATATATTGTTGGTGTGAAAATCACGCCCCATTTTTGTGCCAGTTCATTTTCTGCCATGGTGGTGCCGTCAAGATCAGTGACATCTCGATTGCCAAATAAATCAAGCTGCACGACAAGGAAATTGGCTCTCATGTAATCATTGATGGCTGGCTCTGCAAAGATCTCCAACGCCATCTTTTCGCAATAAATACAGCCCTTTTGATCAAATTTGACAAGCAAGCTTAGCCCCTCATCTTGGGCATCTTGAATATCACCTTCAAATTCCAAAAATGATTGATGAAACCAATCATAATGATAGATCCCATCTTCACCGCGATAAGGTGTATAGGGATCTGCCTGCACAGCATGCGTGAAGCCAGCTGCGATCATAGCGGCAACCGCAGTAAGTTTTACATAGTGAGACCAGATATGTTTCATAAGGTGTCTCCTTCTTGTTTTGTGTTTACCCAACAGACCCAAAAAGGCTACCGGTGCGCAGCATCCAGAACCCTAAATCATTCAACCAGCCAAACATCATCGCGATGCCTGTCAGGATAAGCAGCGCGCCTAACAACCATTTGAAATATTTTGTTGTCTTCGCAAAGCGCGAAAAATGGCGCCGGAACGCCTCAAAAAAGAGCGCGACAAAAATAAAGGGAAGGCCTAGCCCAATGCCGTAAGATGTCATCATCACGAGACCAGACATATTGTCAGGCTGGCTCGCAACAATCAGCAGAATTGTCGCAAGAACAGGCCCCACACAAGGCGTCCACCCAAAGCCAAAGGCAAGCCCTGTCACATAGGCGCCAACAGGGCCTGTTAGGCGCGGCAAATTGTGGAACCGTGCATCCTTATTTAAAAAGGATACGGGCAGTAACCCTAGAAAATGAATTCCTAACACTGTGATGATTGCCCCAGCCGCCACTTGGAAGCTTGTCATATGCTTGCCAATAAACCCGCCTAGCATGGATGACGAAATACCAAGCAACACAAAGACAGTGACAAAGCCCAGCACAAAGATAGAGGCTGTCAGAACCAATCGAAACGAAGGGCCGCCTTGGTCTGTTTTTTGCAACCCTAACGAGCCCAAATACCCCATATAGCCTGGGACAAGCGGCAACACACAAGGCGATAGAAAACTAAACAGACCTGCTACAAAGGCCATTTGGTAAGACATATCAAGCATGACACATCCATCTAAGAATAATGATAGTCATTAAGAAAAAAACACCCCCAGCTTATACCAAGATGGGGGCGTCATATATTAAGGCGACTACTGTCTTACGGCAGGTGTCTCAACGGTCAAACCGTTGCCTCGCCATGCGAGATAAAGCTCCAATGCCACATAATCCTCATGGCCATAGGCCAGCTTTGTAGCACGGATATTCCCGTTACAGCCCCGGAAGCGGCGATGAGTTGACCCCACACCATTCCACTTCACACGATAGGTCGGGAAGCCATTAATATGGCCCTGTGACAACATGTCGGCACGAATATAATTACCGTAATTATCTTCATGACAATGCGCACATGACATATCGAGCTGACCAACACGCTGATAATATAGCTCTTTCCCACGCTCATAAGTCGCGGCGGCTGGGCCATCAATTGATACGTTAATCGCCTCGCCATTACCTTGGTAGCGGATAAAGGCTGTCATGCCGAGCATATCTGCTTTTTCCCACTTATAAGGCTCAGCGCCCATTGCGGTTTCACGGCAATAGTTAATCTGCTGTTCCAATGAAATGACTTTACCAGCCCCGTCATGATACCGCGGATAGCTGACCGCCGCTGTAGCAGCATCCATACCAGCGCAAGACTCCCATACGTCTGATAGAGACTTACCAGCTGTGCCATCAACCTGTTCCCAAATCTCAGCACCATAATCGACAACGATCATGCCTGGGTTTGAAAACTCATCTTCTTGCATCTCGCGGATCATTGATTTCCGGAAATCAATGCCAGACACAACCTCAGCCAAAGGATTACGCTCATCTGTTGGTTCGATGATTGTTGCGCTACCTTCGTGGTACGGCGTACCCGCTGCCATCGCTGTTGCTGTTGTCATCATGAGACCGACTGCTGCATACATTATATTTCGCATAGCTTTTCCTCCCAAGCAGTAATCGTAAGACTTAGCTGACCTTTAGTTTTTTGCTCACTGTATATTCAGCGCCGCCATCTTCGACCCATGTGAAATCCATTGTGCCAGCTTCAGTCGCTTTGAATGGAAAGGCAACATAGGGATTTGCCGAAATCGCTGGCTCAAGATCCATGCTAAAAATCTCAGCGCCGTTAAAGGCCACTTTAAATGAGTTGATGATCTTACGAGGAATCACATTACCTGCTTTATCCTTCGCACGGCCTGTATGCATCGGGTGTGAAATCAAAGCTTTGATTTCAACAATCTCACCAGCGTCTGCAGACTTTGGCACTTTCACTCTAGGCTTAATTTTTGCCATTTTTCTCTCCTGATTCTTTTCAGATATTAGCCGCCGCAGCCGCCGATTGTGACCTTCACTGTGGCTTGCGCTTGCTGGAAGCTGCCATCATTCATCGCTGCCAACACAACAATATTTTGTGTTTTAGCGAGACGCATTCTTGTTGAGGCACCACAGGCGCCGCTTGCGCTTGAGAAGCTGAAGCTTGCCACTTCTGGTGTCGGGTTGCCATCAGCAAAGACATGGACTGCCTTGACATGATCATCTGCTGTCATCGGGCTATCAATTTCGAAAGCGACCTTTACCGCATTCCCGTTTTCCGCAATTTCAGGAAGATCCAAGATGATTGACGCGCCGTCACCGACTGCCGCCCCACCTGTGATTGCTTTAATTTTATCAGCCATTGCCGCTGCATCGGCGAATGCTGGCATGCCTGTGGCTGTTACGAGGCCCGCTGCACCCATCAAGGCTAAAGCCTGTCTGCGTGAGATGGCATTCATTTGCATATGTTGTTTCATGAATCTACTCATCCTTATCTAGAGTCATTAGATAGGCCACCACATCCTCTACCTCTTGGGCAGACAGGATGGTTTTACCTATGAATTTTTTATCCGGACGGTTGTAACCAGTTGTGCGATAAAATGACGGCATCATTGTATCTTCGTTAGTTACCTTGGCGTTGACGATTTGCATGCGCAATTCACCTTCGCTCAAACGTGTAGCGACACCATAAAGAGATGGCGCTGTCTCACCGTGGAATTGTTGCTCTGCAATTGGCATGACATGACATGCCAAACAGTTACCCTTCTTACGATTGATGGCGAGCTTGCGGCCATTGGCAGCATCACCAGCGGCCCCTGTGAGCGATTTGTTAATCGCCATGCTGTCGGTGATCATATAAGATACCAGACCATCTTCTTTGACAAATTTTGTATCAGCATGAGCTGACATGCTAAAAGCCATCGCGCCCGCGATGAGGGCTACCCCTATGCGCATCTCATCCCCCCTCTAATGTAAACCGTTACCGTGTTATTGTTATAGGATCAGAGTTCAGTACTGCGACATTTTTGTCAATGCGATTCTCATAATACATGCAAGTTACTGCATGTATAAAAGATGAGGAGAGCGGGCTTTATTGCGTGAATTCAGAGAGGCGCCACCAAAAAAGCTCGCGGCCAGGATACCCCTCAATACGACCTTTTTCGACCCCTTCACGCAGGATGATGAAAGTTGGCGTGAATAACGCAGCGCCCTTTACCTGCCAGTGACTAGGCATTTTTTCGTGGTAATCTATACGTTTGAGTGGCAATTTCTCAGATTCTGGTGTTTTGTGGTAGAATTTTCCAACCTCATCTTCAAAGGCTTCGCACCACGGACAATTATCTTCATGCACCATCACAAGATAGGTCTCACTTACCTGCGCGCTTGCCACAAATGGCTGCGCCCAGAGCAAAAGTGAAAAAAGCATGTATTTTGCAGATTTTGATATAAAATTACCCATATGACTGTGTTACATCATAGACGCCAATTTGTGAATATTTATGTCACGCCTCAGCGAGTCGTAAGGGATTACCAAAAGACAGTGTGACAAGTTTTTTATATCTTGGAAACAAGACAGCACCATGTGACAATATGGAGGCCTGCATACGTCATAACTTATGTTATATTTGACGCTGTTGTATTTGGGAGGGGATAAGATGATAGCAATTGCAGAAATAGGGCATTTTGCATTGATTATGGCCTTTGTTGCCTCACTATGTCAGGCAGGTTGGCCGTTACTTGGCTCACGCTATCAATCAACTCGCCTTGTGGCGCAGCTCCAGCTAGCGGCTATGGGGTTGGTCTTCCTCTCCTTTGCCGCACTCCTTCATGGGTTTATCACCTCTGATTTTTCGATTGCGCTTGTGGCACAACATTCTCATTCCCTAAAGCCACTTATTTATAAGATCTCCGGCACATGGGGCAATCATGAAGGCTCACTCCTTCTTTGGATTGTCATTTTGGTTTTATTTGGCGGCATCTTTGCGCTGACCTCATCCCCCTTGCCAGCGCGCTTTGTGCGCCTGACCCTTGCGGTGCAGGGTGCGGTGACATCTGCCTTCTTGGCCTTTAGCTTATTGACCTCAAGCCCGTTTGAGCGATTAGCAGACGCGCCCTTAGAGGGCCGTGGCCTCAACCCTGTGTTGCAGGATGTTGGCCTCGCGCTTCATCCGCCTATGCTGTATCTGGGTTATGTTGGCTTGTCTCTTGCCTTTTCACTGGCCGTCGCGGGCTTACTTGTTGGGCGCGTTGACCAAGCATGGGGGCGATGGGCACGTCCTTGGGTATTATCTGCTTGGAGCGCCCTTACCATCGGAATCGCGCTTGGCAGCTGGTGGGCTTATTATGAATTAGGCTGGGGCGGCTGGTGGTTCTGGGACCCTGTGGAAAATGCCAGCCTGATGCCCTGGCTTGCCGCCACCGCGTTGATGCATTCTGTCTTGGTGGTTGAAAAAAGAGGCCAGCTGAAAAGCTGGACTATCTTGCTTGCGATATTGTCATTCTCGCTCTCTCTGGTTGGCACCTTTATCGTCCGTTCTGGCCTGCTGACTTCGGTCCACAGCTTTGCATCTGATCCATCACGTGGTTTATTTATCCTTGGCATTCTGATTGCGGCTATTGGCATACCGCTTACGCTTTTTGCCTGGCGCGGCCCACAACTTGCCAGCGCCAATGATGCGTCTCTCAAAAGCCGTGATGTCGCGCTTGTTATGAATAATATCATTCTGGTGATTGCCACAGCGATTGTATTGCTCGGCACCTTTTATCCGCTCATTCTAGAGCTTGTCAGCAATCAACGCATCACAGTGGGACCCCCTTATTTTGACGCGACCTTTAATCCTGTTATGGCGTTTGCGCTGATTGGAATGGTGATTGGCCCTGTACTTGCGTGGCGCCGTGGCGCGCTACCACATCTGAAATCAACGATGGGCGCGGCTGTGATAGGGGCCATCCTTATTATTGCAGGCGGCTTTTGGTTACTTGGCCCTCTCTCTGCCGGCGCTATCGCTGGGCTGGGTTTGTTAGGTTGGCTGACATTGGGCATGTTTGGGGATATGCACCGCCATTTGAAGTTCCATCAACCAGGACAGATCATCTCTCGGATAGGACAGCTCGGCTTGCCTGTGTGGGGTATGTGGCTTGGCCATTTGGGGATGGCCGTCTTCCTTCTTGGGGCACTTGGTGATGGCCTTGCACGATCAGAGGTGACGGTCAGAGCACAAACAGGAGATGTCATTGCGCTCTCAGATCGCGCTTATCGCTTCCTTGCGATTGAACAAAATCAAGGTCCCAATTACAGCACCTTAACCGCGCGTCTCCAGCTTGAAGATTTGGACGGGCAGCCAATGGGCGAGCTAGCACCGGAGAAACGCTTCTATCCGGCAGAACGTCAAACAACAACCGAGGCCGCTATTCGCCCGCGCTTTTCTGGCGATGACTATGCTGTGTTAGGTGACGGAGATGAGACCATCGGCTATAGCTTGCGTCTCTATCACAAACCGTTAATCAGCTGGATTTGGGGTGGCGCTGCCTTGATGGCATTGGGCGGATTATGCGCCATTGG
>WTJA01000011.1:15158-57699 GCA_011524995.1 Alphaproteobacteria bacterium
GCTGGCACCCCTGTGATCGTTAATGTGATGGCGAGCTGGTGCGCCCCCTGCCGCGCTGAATTACCAGCCCTCGCATTATTGGCTAAAGATGTGCCAATCATCGCCATTGCCTATAAGGACAAACAAGAAGACACTGCCAAATTCCTCGCTGATTTTGGTAATCCTTACCGGGCTGTATGGATGGATTATGATGGTACAACAGGGATAAAATGGGGCATTTATGGTGTGCCTGAAACCTTCATCCTTGATGCGCAGGGCCGTGTTGTGTTGCGACATGCAGGACCCATTTTCAAAGAGACAATGGAAATGGTTATCCGTCCTGCGCTAGCGGAGCTTGGCCTATGATACGCGTCCTGTCCCTTGCCTTTCTTCTTTTGTCGCTTGTGACATCCCCTCTTCACGCCATCACACCAGAAGAGCAACTATCAGACCCTATCTTAGAAGAGCGCGCGCGTGATTTATCTGCCCAGCTGCGCTGCCTTGTGTGTCAAAATCAGTCAATTGAAGATTCTGATGCCGAACTAGCCGTAGATTTACGAAAAGAAGTTCGTCAGAAATTAGAAGCTGGGCTCGATGATGCGGCCATCCTGCAATCTCTTCAAGACACCTATGGGGACTATATTTTATTGCGTCCCCCTGTTAGTCCAGAAACCTATCTCTTATGGGCGACACCTGCCATCCTTATCCTGATGGCTGGCTTGTTATTTGCGGTCTCTTTCCGCAGCCGCGCCCCTAATGAAGAAACTGATGCCTCAGACACTCAGACAAGCGATGCAGACCCCACCCCTGCGGATGAAAGCTTTGCCCTTTCCCCCCGTATGGGCGGCATCGTCGCCTTTGGCATCCTTCTCCTCTCCTTTGGCCTCTATAGCTATTTTGGCTCTCCTGATATCACTGCCAAACCACTAGAAGGTCGCAGTGAAGAACGCGCCGCCGCCTTAGCCAAAGAGGCACAACAAGCCTCTGAATTTCAGGCACAATTTATCGAAGCGCAGGCCCAAGCAGCCAAAGCACCTAATTCTGTTGAAGCACAAATGCGTTATGCGCTTGCGGCGGCACAGCTTAATGATTACCCCACAGAGATTGGCGCTTTGCGCCGTGCGCTTACCTTAACAGACGGCAACCCATCTATTAAAGCGATGCTGGCTGAGGCGATGAGCCGCCAAGCCGATGGGCAAATCATCCTTCCGGCCCGTGCCCTCATTGATGAAGTGCTTGCCACCTACCCTGAAGAGCCACGCGCCTTATTCATGAAGGGGCTAGCAGCTTACCAAGATGAAGATTTTGAAAAGGCGCTATCTGTTTGGCAAGAGTTACAGAGCGTTGCGCCTCCTAACACCCCGTGGGGACCGCTTGCGCTGCAAAATATGCAATCGGCTGCAGAGGCTGCCGGCATCGCGATGCCTGCTATTGCCCCGCCGCTTGATGAAGATGTTCTGGCAGAAATGGCAGAGGCTGATGAAGAGACACAAGCTGGCATGATCTTATCGATGGTCGCCAGTCTTGAAGAGCGGTTAGCTGACAACCCTAATGATAGGCAAGGTTGGCAACGGCTCGTGCGTGCGATGCGTGTGCTAGGTGATGATGCTGGTTTGTTACGTGCGCTCACGGGGGCTGCTGCTGCCTCACCGCTTGATCGCAACGCCCAATTAGAATTGCTTGAAGAAATGCTAGGACGCGGTAAGAGCCGTGAGATGATCACCGCCGCTGAAGACAGCTTAGCGCGCCTGAAGGCGCTTGATCCAGATGCGCTTGAATATCTCTTCTTTGCAGGACACCTCGCGCGCTTACAGGGCAAAGCTGATGAGGCGCGTCGCTTCTGGCAGGCTTTGTCAGCCCAATTACCAGATGACACACCCTTCAAGGCCCAACTTGAAGCGCAAATCACAGCTCTCCAACAATAAACATAGTTTAATTCATGACACGCTTTTTTGCCGCCGCCACATCTATCGTCTTCACACTAATGGTAGCAATTTTTGTTCCCACCCATCATAGCTATGCCGCAGATGAGACCGTCATTGAGGCTGTGTCTGACTATTTAATGTTTCAAGAATATCAGTCTGGCATCATTCTGCCCCAACAAATTGATGAGGCTATTTTCCATGATGTGTTGTTTGTAGATGTGCGTGATGAGGCCTCGTTTCGCGATGCGACCATCCCCGGCGCCCTTCATATTGAATGGCGAGAAATTATGGAACGTCGTGACGAGATAGCAGATGCCCCCAAGGTTGTCTTATTTTGCAATACAGGCGCGTTATCTGCGCAAGCGACCTTTGCCATGCGTCTTGCAGGATATGACCATGTTGTGGTCTTACAAGGTGGGTTTGATAGCTGGCAAAAAAATGCAGGCTATTATCCCTAGCCTGCATTCCTCATTCTTCAACATGAAAAGCGCCCTTAGAGGCCGGTCACTTTAATCTGTTGCGGGTTATCAAGTCTGATAGTCCCCTTCTTCGTGATATAATCTTCCATCAAATCATAGATAGCTGGCCCTTCAACATCCTCATTCACCGAGGCCCAGCCGCCAACCGTATAGCTCTTATTTGGCTCGATGGCTTCACCCGTACGCGTGAGAGTCATCTCTGAAATACGATTGCCCATGCTATTTTTAGGCGCACAGCTATAGCTCATGCCGCCGACACGAACCATATCCCCACCCTGCTGATAGAAGGGGTCGATATTAAACAAATTATCACAGACATCTTCTAGGATCTCATGCAGCTGCTGACCTGTCATCTCTGTCCGATAGACATTGGGATAACTCATGCTTGTCTGCGTATAAAGATCATCCATGGTGATATCCTGACCAGGGAGAAGCGTTGTGCCCCAACGGAAGCCAGGGCTGAGCGCAATCTCAACATCACGTTCTTCGCGGATACCATCACAAATAAGGTCATCCCATGTGCCATTGAAATTACCACGGCGATACAGCAAGGATTCTGTCTTGCCTATGACACGATTACACTCGGCCTCATATGGCGCACGTAGATTATCAATAAGGGCTGACATCTCTTTATCTGGTGTGATGACGTCAGAGAAGACAGGGATCAAAGTTGAATTATAGTCAACGACCTTGCCATTCTTAACCTCAAGATCAATACGACCTAGATATTTACCATGTGAGCCTGATGATAATAACAGCGTATCTTCAATCTTCAGCGCTTGTGGGATGGCGTCATGCGTATGACCTGTCAAAATCACATCAATACCAGTGACAAGACGCGCTAATTTTTGGTCAACATCAAACCCGTTATGCGATAGCAGCACAACCACTTCTGCACCGCTGGCGCGCGCTTCATCTGCCATTTCCTGAATGCGTTCTGGGCGAATGCCAAATGACCAATTTTCCACCATATAGCGCGGATTTGCGATAGGCGTATAGGGGAAGTGCTGACCAATAACGGCCACCTTCACACCACCACGCTCAAAATAGGCGGTGCTCTCAAACACAGGCTCATCCCATTCATTGTCAAAGACATTACAGCCCAAGAAGGGATAGGCCATCTCATCAATGATTTCTTCTAGGCGATCTTGCCCGAAGGTAAATTCCCAATGTCCCACCATGGCATCTGGCTTGAGCTGCGCCATCGCATCGACCATATCCTGACCATTTGTTTGCAGAGAGGTGTATGAGCCTTGCCATGTGTCACCACCATCTAGCAACAGCACCTTATCATCACCACGCGCTGCGCGAATTTCCTTGACCAAAGTCGCGGTGCGGTCCAACCCGCCAAGCCGGCCATAGGTGTTGGCTAAATTCACATAATCAACCATCGTATGGGCATAGGCCAGTGGTGTACCTGGATCGATGTTGAAGTGCGTTAAAAATTCTTCAGCCACTAGATGAGGTGGCACCCCTTCAAACATCCCCACCCCATAATTTTCAGATGGCGGGCGGAAATAAAGAGGCTTTAGCTGGGCGTGAATATCTGTGATATGAAGCAGTGTCACTTGGCCTTTTGAGTCAAAATTTAGTAAATCATCTTGCGATAATTTCTGCTGCGCTGCCAAAGTTGACCAAGCAGACTGGCCCCCAATCATCGCAGCAGTGACACCTGCCATTTGCAAGAATTCACGACGTGAAAACATAGTCCAGCCCTCTTATTTTTAAGCGTTGATTGCGTTGTAGCGGTAAGCTGAGCCAGACTTTTCAGCCTTGCCTAAGCCTGGCGCTGGCAAATGATAGCCTGAGATAAGCATATCATCTGCGGTAATCTGATCGAGCAGGCGCTGACGTGTTTGGGCAGCTAGCGCGCCATCCATATCTGATTCATTGACCCACTCATGATGCGCAAACGAAATCACCGGATGTGTGAGCGCATCTCCTAGCACCATAATAGGTGCGCCGCCGCCATGGATTGTAAAGGCCGCATGGCCTGGTGTGTGTCCAACTGAATTCACAGCTTCAATAGCTGGCAGCACCTCATCACCAAAAGCAAATAATGACACATTATCACGAATGAGGTCAAAGCGGCTTTTGGCACCAACGGCAAAATTCTCACGGCCAGCTGGCATGGCTGCTAGGGCCGCATCTGAATCCCAAAATGCCCATTCCGCCTCAGAGATATAAAATTGGGCGTCAGGCATCAAAAGATCATCAAAATCATCCATAATGCCCCAAATATGATCGGGGTGGGCATGGGTAAAGACAACATCTGTGATAGCGGAGATATCAAGCCCTGCCTCATCAAGGGCAGTGGGTAATTCACCTAGGCCTGATAGAAAATTAGTCCCAGACCCAGCATCAAATAAAATGGTTTTGTCACCCGTCTCTAGAAGCACAACATTAAGGGGGCGCCGCATTTCCGTGCCATTTGACCCAGAGGCCGCCAAGATGGCATCAAGCTCGTCTGTTGGGACATTTTGGAATAACATTGAAACCGGTAAGCGCATTTCCCCATCGGAAAATGTGCTCAATCGCCACCCATTTGGTAGCGTTGTTTGATGAGCAGAGACTGGCAATGATGTCGTCGCCGTGGCAGTAAGCGCGAGGCTCGCTGCTGAATAGTGAATAAATTGGCGCCGATCCATTTGCCAGTCTCCTAAATATAATCCTACTGAAGTGACTTCAAATAGGCGATGATGTTGGCTCTATCAGCTTCTTTCTTCAAACCTGAAAATGCCATTTTTGTGCCTTTGAGATATTTCTTAGGCGCGGCAAGATAGCCGTCCAAAGTCTCTTCATCCCAGACTAGGCCACTGGCTTTCATCGCCTTTGAATATTTCTTGTAGCTGGCAACAGACGCCGCTTCACGGCCGATGATACCAACTAAATGCGGGCCAGTTTTGTTCTTCTCGCTGTCAACAACGTGACAAGCTTTACACTTCTTAAATACTTTCTCGCCTTTGGCAGCATCGCCTGCATGGGCCATGCCTGAACCGAGAGATAGCGCAACCATTACTGCAAAGATAATACGCATTCTTACCACTCCTAGCTTTCTTCTTCGGGTGTCACATCAATATCACGCGCCCGACCAATGATCGTTGTAGAGACAGCACAATTTGACATACATGGCTCACCGCTAACAGGCTGCGCATCAGGGCGCGGATCTGGTAGCATAAAGCCATCTCTATTTGGCATCTCAATCAGGCCGATATTCTCATTACTTAGCTCGAAATCATCCTCGATGATATCATTCATGTAAAGTAAGAATGCAACAATTTGATATGTTTCATCATGTGACAAAGACTGCGCTTCACCAAATGGCATCGCCCGATAAATATAGTCATACATCGTTGAGGCATAAGGCCAATAGCTTCCTGTTGTTTTGACAGGGTCGTGCGAGTCAAGTGTATCAGCCCCACCCACAAGTACCGGCCAATTATCAACAGCCTCACCGAAATCACCATGGCAACCAGCGCATAATTCGGCATAAACCTCTTCGCCATCAATGGCGTTACCTGACCCAATCGGCGCGCCTTTGCCATCTGGGCGAACGTCGATATCCCAGCCAGCTACTTCTTCTGCTGTGGCAATTTTGCCAAGGTTAAACGGACGCTCAGATGCCAGGCTTGGCATAGCAAGAACACATACGAGCAACGCGCCACCAATGGCAGCCTTTGCTGTTGAGAGAGCTGGCTTCATCATCATGTTACCCAAGTCTGACATTATCAACACTCCCATCTGCATGAACCTGCCATGTTGCAATGGCGTTATTGTGGTAGATAGAGTTCAAACCACGAACTTTTTGCAATTCACCAATTGTTGGCTGCACATAGCCTGTTTCATCCATGGCTCTTGACTGAACAAGAAGCTCTTCGCCATTCCATTCAAACGGCAGGGTGAAACGTGTAAGGCATTTATCCATGACCGGGCCATGTAATTCGGCTGTTTGCCAGTTCTTGCCACCATCCAGAGACACATCAACACGGTCAATCTTACCACGACCTGACCAAGCCAAGCCGCGCAATAATTGTGTCCCTTTGCTCATCAATGCCTTTTCAGGACAAGGTGACGTCACAACAGATTTGGCATCCATCACCCATGTGAACATGCGGGCTTTGCCATCTTCCATCAAATCTGTGTATTTTGATGTTTCCTCACGCGCCATATATGGCATGTCACCAAACTCAAGGCGGCGGATCCATTTGACCCACATATTGCCTTCCCAGCCTGGAACAACAAGACGCGCAGGATAGCCTTGCTCTGGACGAAGGGCTTCACCATTCATGGCGTAAGCAATCATACAATCATCCAAGATTTTCTCGATCGGGATAGAGCGGTTCATACCAGCTGAATCACCCCCTTCAGCCATCACCCAGCTTGCCTCTGGCTTGATACCTACCTCACGGCAAATATCTGACAGCTTGACCCCTGTATATTGGACATTATGCACCATCCCAAAGGTATATTGGCAGCCATTCAACTGGGCGCCGCGCCATTCCATACCGCCATTGGCCGCACATTCAAGGAAATGGAAGCGATTCGTTTGCGGGAAACGCTTCAAATCATCCAATGTGAAAATGAGCTCACGATCGACAAGGCCATTAATCATCAAACGATAATCAACAGGGTTGACCTCTGGCACACCGCCATGGTGACGCTCAAAACAAAGGCCGTTTGGCGTTACAAACCCCTCTAAATCCTGCAAAGGGGTAAAGTTAACAGATGATTCTGTTGAGGCTGTTAGCCATTCCACCGACCGGCGCACAACATGACTTTCAAATTCAGATGGTACACCATAGGGATTCGCATCGACACCAGCGCCAAGATACGGCGTCCACTCAGATACATTTGGCGGTAAATTTGCAGGATTAGCCTCTAAAGCGCCTGCTGATTTCAATGCTGCTGTCGTGCCTATGGCAGCGGCGCCGCCTAGCAATGAACGTCTCGATAAAGACCCAGCTTGCTGACCCTTCTTCGTCATGTTCTCCCCCTTTTTGACAGCACCCCATCACAGGGTGCTTCTAAATGATGTGCAGCTCCCCCCCAGGAGACTGCACAAACTGTTGAACCATCACATCATCTATCGCTATGTAAGCCACTTATATGAATGGCGTCTGCAAACGCAAATGAGATGCCGGTCCCAAATCCTCCCCCTACTCTGCTCAGGCATGATGATTTAGGCAACTTTTTTCAGATACCCATGAAAAATTTTGCATATGTAACCAAAACGAGAGAAATCAAAACCTCACATATGAGGTGAGATAAGGGATAGCGGCCTAATGGCGCGTTACATGATACGCGCGAAACCGCTTGCCTTTGGCGTTTGTGCAATCTCTTTGGCGCCATCATCTAGCCCCACATTACGCATAGAGACGCGTAATATGCGGCGCACTGCATCACTCTTAAGTGAGTAAATAATATAGCGTGATTGCCGCTCTGCATCTAGGATCTCTGCTGACCGCAAAATCGCTAATTGTTGCGATACAGCATATTGCTTGAGCTCTAATAACTCACATAATTCTGAGACAGACCGTGGTTTTGTAAGCAAAAATTTGCATATGGAGAATCGAACAGGGTGCGATAGCGCATGGAAAATCATGATCAATGCATTTGTGCTTTGATCAAGCTCTTGCCCTTCTTCTGCTATCTGCTGTTCCAGCTCTGCCATGCCACACCATCTATGTCTTTGGATTAGTGTTATGGAAAGTGAATGCCTTTTCAAGTGTCCGTTTTAACCAACCAGATGGTTTTTCCATCATCTGGTTAACGGTGGTCTCCATGACCTCATCACCAGGTTGCCAGCCAGCTGGAACAGATATGTCATTCTGATAGGTTGTGATAAGCGCCTTTTGGACACGTAACAACTCTTCGACAGACCGCCCCACCTGCATCGGGTAGTGAATAACAGCCTGAATATTTTGATCAGGATCAATAAAGAAACAAGCGCGCACAGCGGCTGAATTCACGCTATTGCCGTCGATCATGCCATAGGCTTGCGAGACGCTCATAGACATATCTTCAATCACAGGGAAATCCACGGTGATCCCTGCATAATCTTCGATCCATTCAATCCAATTCAAATGACTAAAGACGCTATCAACGGATAAGCCGATTAGCTCAACCCCTAACTCATCAAATTCAGATTTATGCTTTGCTAGCGAGATAAATTCAGTGGTGCAAACAGGTGTGAAGTCTGCCGGATGACAAAATAATAAAACCCAACTACCTTCAAAAGCCTCAAGATTCAGCATACCTTTGGTCGAATGCGCGACAAAAGATGGTGCGGGACGGCCAACCAAAGATGTCGCTGTATCTGGATAATTCATCATATCACCTTGTAACGTCATTTGCGGGTATCATAGCAGATTTCGACAAAAGAGCCAGTCGGCCCCCTTCATTTGCGCTTTTTGATACGTATCGCGCCCTTAAAAAGGACCATACTTCGCTGCAAAAGAGTCAAATTCCGGCGCTACACCAACAAAAGCACCTCCTGCGGGTAGCCAAAACACCCAAAAGCCAGTAAGACACAGCACAGCATTTTAATTACCATGCCGGCAGTCATGTCACTTTATAAGACCCAAGTGATAGGCAAGAGACTGCACTAGACTCCGTTGAAAGGCCCGTCTGATGCCCTCTCCGTCTTCTTCATCTCTAACACGCTTTTTGCTTGGCCCCTTTTATAGCGACGCCTCGCGCCCTGCCCTGTCAAGCAAGCAACTTTCTGTTGATGTCTTATCTGGCCTTACCGTATCGCTAGCCCTTGTGCCTGAGGCCGTTGCCTTTGCCTTTGTTGCTGGTGTCGCCCCTCTTGTTGGGTTGTATGCTGCCTTTATTGTGGGCCTTATCACAGCGCTCGTTGGCGGACGGCCAGGCATGATCTCAGGCGCGACAGGCGCGCTAGCGGTGGTGATGGTCTCATTGGTCATGACACATGGGGTGCAATATCTATTTGCCACAGTGATTTTGATGGGCATCTTGCAACTCATCGCCGGCGCATTACGGTGGGGAAAGTTCATTCGCATGGTGCCCTACCCTGTGATGCTTGGCTTTGTGAATGGCCTTGCTATTGTGATTGGTCTTGCCCAATTCGAACAGTTTAAAATCGCAGGCCCAGACGGCGTTAAATTATGGATGGACGGCCCTGTTTTATATTACACATTGGGCCTCATCGCGCTGACAATGCTGATCATCTGGCAAGCGCCTCGTGTGACAAAATTCATTCCAGCGCCGCTCGCTGCAATCGGCATCGTCACAGTCGTCGTGTTAGGCTTTGACATCGCTGTCCCTCGTGTTGGCGACCTCGCAACATTAGCTGGGGGATGGCCAGAATTTGCTATCCCACTTGTGCCTTTCACATTTGAAACACTGCTAATCATTTTCCCTTACGCGCTTATCTTGGCCGCGATCGGCTTGATTGAAAGCTTGCTGACCCTGAACCTTGTTGGGGAAATGACTGAGCAAAAAGGCGGCGCTAGCCAAGAATGTATGGCACAAGGCGCAGCCAATCTCGTAACAGGGTTCTTTGGGGGCATGGGCGGCTGTGCGATGATCGGCCAGTCAATGATCAATGTGAAATCTGGTGGACGCACCCGTGTTGCCGGCATTACCGCAGCGTTATTCCTGTTGTCTTTCATTCTATTTGCCTCCCCCCTAATTGAACAAATTCCGATCGCGGCATTGGTCGGTGTGATGTTCATGGTGGTGATTGGCACATTTGCATGGCACTCCTTGCGCATTCTTCGCAAAGTGCCCCTCTCAGACGGCCTTGTCATTATCGTGGTCACCGCAGTGACCGTCGCCGAAGATTTGGCAATCGCTGTGGTCGTTGGTGTTATCATGTCGGCACTTGTCTATGCATGGAACGCGGCCAAAGCTATTCATGCTTCAAAACGCCCCTCTATCCGTGAAGAAGGCGCGATTGTCTATGACATTCAAGGCCCCCTCTTTTTCGGGTCAGTAACAGGCTTCCGGGACTTGTTCCAAGTCAAAGATGACCCTGACATCATCATTATTGATTTTGCTGCCTCTCGCGTGGTCGATCAGTCTGCGTTGCAAGCGATTGAAGATATAGCTGCAAAATACCATGAGTTAGGCAAGCAGGTAAAATTGCGTCATCTTAGCCCTGACTGTCACGCGCTACTTTCAAAATCAGGTCAGATCATCATTGATAGTGAGGATGATCCTGACTATGAGCTCGCCGTAGATTATAATGTGAAGACAGGCGCGTTTGCCAACGGGCATTAAGCAAAGGTCAGACTAATCACGAAACATAAAGAAGGGCAGTTATGAAAAATATCTGCCCTTTTCTTGAAGTTAAATTCCATCTCGCTACATTAGAGTTCGCTCTGGAGAGTTCGCTCAGATATCGTGAGAGGGTGGCCGCATGACATATCTATTATTCCCTTTGACCCTTGCATCTATGGCAGCCATGGGCATGGTCGCATGGCAAGGAACGCTAACCCCCTATTTGAGCTTGCTTGTCTATCCTTATGTGATGGTCTTGCTGCCGCTTTATGACGTCATCTCACGTAAATTACAAAAGCCAGCAGATGAGTGCCAAACACATATCATCCATGATGCGGCGCTCGCGATCATTCTGCCGTTGCTTCTGATGCTAATTGGCGCCGCTCTCTGGCGCTTGACTAGCCTTGAGGGCACATGGCAGATGGCTGTGAGTTACGGGCTTGCAGTTGGCATGGCCTCAGGGGCGATTGGCATGACAGCCGCGCATGAGCTCATTCATCGCGCAAACCCTGCATGGCGCGCCCTTGGTGTTGGCATATTAGTCCTCGTGCAATATGGCCATTTCCGTATCGAGCATATTTACGGTCATCATATTCATGTCGGCACTGACAAAGACCCAGCTACCGCGCGTCGTGGCGAGGGATTTTACCGCTTTTTTGGGCGTGTGATTATTGATTCCTATACCTCCGCCTGGGAAATCGAAACACGTCGTTTAACAAATAAAAAACAAATGCGCATCAGCCGCCATAACCGGATGCTTCATTACGCCGCTCTTCAGCTTGCCTGCCTTGTTATAGCCTTTGGCATCGCGGGCTGGTTAGGCTTGCTCTTTATGGCAGTGCAAACCGTGGTGGCATTGTTATTGACCGAGGCGGTGGATTATATCCAGCATTATGGTTTGATGCGCACCATTGATGAGACTGGCAAAAGAGAGCCTATCGGCCCGCATCATAGCTGGAATAGCCGGCATGCAGCGGGTGATTGGACAACCTTCAATATTGGCCTTCATTCGCACCATCACCAATCAGCACGCACGCCCTATCCTGAATTATCGCAACACCCTGAAGAGCATGAAATGCCAGGCAATTATGCGGTGATGATCGCTATGGCCTTTGTACCACCAGTTTGGTTCGCGGTGATGGACAAGAGGCTGCCGCATTAGCGCATCACACGCCCCCCATCAAAGGGAATGGTTTGCCCTGTCATGAAGCTGCATTCATCAGAGGCGAGCATTAAGATAAAAGACGCGGTTTCCTCATAGCTCGTCATCCGTTTTACAGGCACGGACGATTCTGCCTCTTGCAAGGCTTCTTCACTGAATAAGGTGCGCACCAGTGGGCTATCAACAAAGCCGAGCCCAACAGCATTGACTGTCACATGCGGGCCCAATTCAATAGCCATGGATTGGGTTAACATGTTCAAGCCAGCCTTTGCAGCGGTGTAATTGGCATTGCCTGCCCGTGCGACGATTGCGGTGGTTGCAGAAATGTTAATGATCCGCCCATATTCTTGTGCAACCATATGGCGCCCCACAGCTTGCGAGACCAAGAAAGGGCCCTTCAAATTAACAGCAATCACCTCATCAAAGGCCTCTTCTGTGAGCGATAAAAAGGCATCATCTCGTGATAAGCCGGCACTATTCACCAAAATATCAATGCGGCCAAATCGTGCCATTGCCGCCTCTACCAGGGCCGTTACATCAGCTGATTGCGCGATATCCGCCCGGCACGGCTCAATCGCGGCGCCAAGAGATTGGGCTTGCGCACAAACCTCATCAACGGCCTCTCTGGCACTGCTGTGATAGGAAAAGACAATCGATGCCCCTTCTGCTGCGAAGGCGAGAACTGTTGCGCGGCCAAGCCCGCCTGCCCCGCCTGTGACCAACACCACTTTGTTGTCAAATCTGCCCATCTTTTATTCCTTCCCTTACTAACCTTGCCTCAGCCATCGAGAGGTGCAGCACCGCCCTTGGCACGTAACGACTCTGCCAGAGGCGCAATCCTCTCAGCTCGCTCTTGCGCCGCATCAGACGGATGAAACCGTAATAGCATATCCTGCCAAATCGCAGTTGCGCGCGCCTCCGCTGATTGTCCGCCTGCCTCTTGCCAAGCACCATAATTCTGCAAATCAGCCAAAAGCGGCGTATAGAATGCATCTTGATAGCGTGTCATTGTATGCGGGTTATCAAAGAAATGACCACCCGGTTCTGTTCCTGCCATGGCTGCCAACGCCTCAGCCAAATCATCTGACTGATGAGGGCGGCATAATTCAGCGATGATTTGTAACGCCTCACAATCTGAGATGAATTTCTCAAACCCAAAGGTCAGTCCCCCTTCTAACCAGCCAGCGGCGTGTAACACCAAATTGGCATTGGCTTGGAGGGCGCCCCACAACGCATTAGTATTCTCTAAATTACCTTGCGCATCTGCGAGATTAGCCGCTGACCCTGCCGCTGAGCGCCATGGTAAACCAATATGACGCGCCAGCTGTCCAGACCCGATTTGCATTTTGAGATGTTCGGGCGTGCCAAAGGCAGGGGAGCCAGATCGCATATCCACATTTGACCCGAACCCACCATAGGCAACGGGCGCCCCCTTCTTTACCAATTGGGATAAGGTTATTCCCGCCAGACATTCCATATGTTGCAGGAGTAAGGCGCCTTCAATTGAAATTGGTGCCATCGCCCCTGCAAGGCAAAAAGGCGTAATCACCACACATTGCCCATAGGTAGCGAAATCAATAATCCCTTGCGCCATTGGCTTATCAAAAATACGAGGCGAGTTTGAATTAATGATAGTCAATGAATGGGGATGCGCCTGAAAGCGCTCATCATCCAATGCCAATGCTTCTTGTATTAAGGCAAAATTCTGCATCACCTGCCCCCGCCCTCTGGCATAGAGGCTGATGATTTTATCACTCATTGATAATTGTGTTTGAGTCATGAAAATATGACGTATTGCCACATCACAATCTTGCGGTTCAGGCGCCACAGATTGGACATGTAAGACATCCATCATTTGCGTTAGCTTGACCGCTTCTTCGTAAGCTTGGCTATCCCCCGCACGCCGGCCTCGCTCTCTGTCATAACTATTGGGACATCCCCCAGCTGGCGCAAAAAGCATATGCCCTGCCCCTAACGTCTGATGGAAGCCGTCACTCGGAGCACGAAGGGATATATCAGTCGGACAACTTGCCAGCGCTTCGGCAATAATCTCACGCCCGATATACACCATATCACCGTCTATTTTTGCCCCAGCTGCGGCAAAATAGGACTGCGCTTCTGGCAGTGCAAAAGACAGGCCAAGCCTCTCACAAGCCTCTAAAGCCGCGTCATGGATGGCTGCGATTTTATCATCTGTGAATAGCGCTTGCGGGGTGAAAGGATGAGCCAAATGACGATAAGACAGTTGACGGGAAGAAAGGTGGCGGGCCGTTTTGTCAGCCCCGCCTTGTCTATCTCGTTTCCTTGTGCGCATCTGCCTTGCCTTCCCCCAGCCTGTTATCACCGGGTAATTGAGATGAGCCCCATTTGCTCCAATGTGATGATCACTTGCTGGGCACAATAATCGACATCGACACCTTCGGTGTGAAGCGTTAATTCGGCAGAGTCTGGCACTTCATAGGGATCAGAAATACCTGTGAATTCCTTAATTTTGCCAGCACGCGCGAGTTGATAAAGGCCCTTGCGATCTCGTCTTTCACATTCTTCTAAAGATGTTGCGACATGGATCTCGACAAAGGCACCATAGGCCTCAATCTCAGAGCGGACAGCATCCCTTGTCTCTGCATAAGGCGCAATCGGCGCACAAATGGCAATACCACGATTTTTGGTAATCTCAGACGCCACATAGCCAATGCGCCGAATATTAATGTCACGATGCTCTTTGGAAAACCCTAATTCAGATGACAGGTTTTTACGCACAATATCCCCATCAAGCAATGTTACAGGACGGGTCCCCATTTCCATCAATTTCGTACGAACCGCATTGGCAATCGTGGATTTTCCAGACCCTGATAGACCTGTGAAAAAGAGGGTAAAGCCTTGCTTATCCCGTGGTGGATAAGACAGACGAAGCTGTTCAACCACCTCTGGGAAAGAGAACCATTCCGGCACTGGCAGACCTTCGGTCAGACGGCGGCGCAACTCCGTTCCAGACAGAGATAAAATCGTCACAGTTTCTTCATCATCTATTTCATCCATCACCTCATATTGGGCGCGTTCCTGCACATAGACCAATTGCTTAAAATCAACCATCTCAATGCCCATCTCATCTTGATGGGTGGCAAAGAGTGTTTGCGCATCATAAGGACCATAAATATCGTTGCCGGCGCTATCTTTGCCAGGGCCCGCATGATCACGCCCGACAATGATATGTGTGCAACCAAAATTTTTCCGGATAAGACCATGCCAAATTGCTTCTTTTGGCCCCGCCATACGCATGGCAAGATTCAGCAAACTCATTGAGGTTGTGGCATTGGGATATTTATCAAGCACAGCCTCATAACATCTCACACGTGTGAAGTGATCAACGTCACCTGGTTTTGTTAACCCAACCACAGGGTTGATGAGCAAATTGGCTCCTGCCTCTCTGGCCGCACGGAAGGTTAGTTCCTGATGCGCGCGATGCAGCGGGTTTCGTGTTTGGAATGCGATGATTTTCCGCCAACCTAATTTATTGAATAATTCGCGCAATTCATTCGGGCTATGGCGCCATTGCTTGAAATCATAATGCATCGGAGGCGCCAACCCAGTCAGCGGCCCTCCTAAATAGACATCACCTGCCTCGCGATTCAGATAGCGGACAGCTGGATGCGCTTCATCCTCTGTGCCAAAGATTTTGCGGGCTTCTGCGCCCTTATCAGGGCGATAGCATGAAGAGACCTGCAATATCGCTAGGATCACACCTTCGGGATCACGCAAGGCAATCTGCTCGCCCTCTTCTAATCCTTGCGCAAACGCCTCATCGACATCCAAGGTAATGGGCATCGGCCAAAGCGCACCAGATTCAAGCCGCATAAGCTCTAAGACAGACAGGTAATCCGCCTCTTCCAAAAACCCTTTGAGGGGATAGAAGCCGCCATTTAGCAAGAGCTCCAAATCGCATAATTGACGCGCTGTCAGGTCCCAACTTTTAAAATTGGCTGCTTTTTGCTTGAGCTGTTCACGATAGGCTTCCGGGGCATAGAGCTCTGGCACAGGAGAAAAAGTCATCACGGTAGCCCTTAGCGAATGCGATGTTGGTGCATAAATTCATAATGAGGCATGACACGCTCATAGACCTCTTTGACACGATCAGGGGCCTCGTCAATTTTGATATAGGCGGTGCGTGGTTGAGGCTTTAACCCATCCGAATTACGCAGATTAGCGTGGAATGACCCCCCATCCCACCAGCTCACCTCATCACGTGCGCCTGGCTCCCAGCTAAGGGCGTCTTCCATAAAGGGCAACCCCACCGCCTCGCACCATTTCGCAATAATCCCATGCGGATTTTCCAACATATCATCTGAGTCAATCACAGCAGGCGCCACACCTGTTTTATCCATGATGATCTCAAACAGCTCTCTCTGCTCTTTGAACCCCACTTCTTTTTCATGGAAATCTGGCCATTTATCATACATGGAGGTGATCGTCTTGGCAGGGTCTCTGATAAGAAAAGAATGCGTAAAGTGAGACAGCATCTCATCTGACCAATAATGGTCAATATAGAGCGGAAAATCCTTTGTGAAGACAGCGCCTTTTGCCGCCAAATCTTGCATTGACTGCCAAACAGAATCCAAAGTCAAACCAGGCGTGCGCACAGACTGATCTGTCAGGCGCGGCCAAAGCGGGGCTTCCCCCTGATACCAGGCTTCGCCAAATGGTTCATGCAGACATGCTACATCGCCTCTTTGACGCATCATCCATTCAAAGGCAGTTGAAGTCGAACGGGGCACAGCCCATAGTGCGATAATTGGATGCATAACAGCACTCCTTATTTTAAGAGGATAACGATGATAACAAACGGCCCTGCGGCGTGGTTGGCGCAAGGCCAAGCGTTTTGAAAATCCGCCAATAAAGCGCATTATCATGGGTGATAACCGGCTTACCTAGCATCTCTTCAAGCTCAATTTCTAGATGAACAAATCGTTGGGCAAGACCATCAGAGGCGCGCCGGAAATTACACATGCCACTCCCTAAATAAGCATCAACATTTGGGGCCTGTTCGGCAACATAGGCCATTGATTTCGCGGCTAAATCGCCATCAAAACACCAGATTTGGTCATTCACCTCTTCTTGTGTTTCGAAAAAGCCTTGCGTGACGAAATTCCCAGCCCATACCACATCAAAGCCAGCCTCTTCGAGAAAGGCAGCGGCGCCTTGCCACCAAGCCGGCCAATGATAGACAGCATTCAGCGCCACTTTTTCGACATTCATTGCTCGTAGCGCTTCTACCATCGCATAGCCGGCCATATGAAACGGCGTTTCATATTTATCAGACAGCTCCTCGCAAAATTGCCTGATACCGTCTACACCCAGACCACTTGCATGCACCCAGTTAGAGCCCACCTGTCCACAGACATCGGCGCCATTATTGGCCATACATTCAACAAACTCTTCCAAAAGACCAAAATTATCTTTTCGCTGGCTTAATTCATGGCGGTAATCAGGCACATGTAACATGCGGCCATGCACACCTACGCTTTCCGGCGCCATTCGCAAAAAATCTGACGGCGCGGCGTCAAAATCATGGGGCGGACAGGTGAATCCCACCTGCTGATGAAATAATTTGTTTTTAGGCTCTGACCAATGAGCCGGCTTTTGATAGGCAGCCATTCTCACCATCCCTTTTTCGCAATATTCCTCTCAACAGGAAATCATATAAGGGGGGCTGTCAATCATGATTTGCGTCACTTTTATCGTGGGCGCGACATCATCTTATTTTTGTTACCATCCTAGGAGGAAAGGTCGAAGGGATTGCTCCAGGCTTGCTTTCCTGCGGCATCAATGATGGTGATGCGGCACCAGGGGGATTTCAGCTCTGAGAGGTCAAACGTCGCAGATGTGATGGCTGTACCATTGCGATTTAACGCGCGGTGCCCTGCCCCTTGGATAAAAATGGTACGCGCTGCACTGCAACGGATGGTGAGCTGATGACCGTCAAACTCTATCGCTTTAAACTCAGGGCCGGTAGAGGCGTAGAAATGACCGGCTTTTAGAGCTGTCAAAATCGCCTCCTGCGTTAAGGCTGCGGCACCAACCATGACCCAGCCACCGCCGGCATCAGCTAAGCGGAAATGACTATCATCTGTCGCTGTGAGGTGCGGCCTGTGCCCTTCTTGCATCAAAAAATCAGCGATCCCCAACCCATAGGGCCGACCTGATTCGAGGCTACACGCATGGTTGAACACTTCAACCGCATCAGCATGTGCCACGCTGCGCGCTTCTTCAGTTGTCATGCTATACCATTCAGGATGCGCCAAACTCACATAGGCACCAGCCTCTTGCGCGCGATTGATCAAGTCTGGCGCTGTTTCTGTATCCGATGCTGGCGCAAAATCTAATGGCAAACCATTTGCCACAATATGCCATAGCCCATCATTATCATAGGCCTTGCCATAACAATGCATCTCTGCCGAAGGAATGGTGATGAAATCATCCTTATGCCAGGGCGAGCCGTCACAAATGGTTGTGGCAGCAAAGCTGCTATCAGCCCATAAATGATCTGACAGACAGGTAAAATCATAACCTAACTCATAATAGGTGGCGATCACCTGTTCTGGTGTTGCCATCCCATCTGAATGGGTAGAGTGGCCGTGTAAATTACCACGATAGAGTTTTGTGTTCTGCAACCAATCTGTCTTCATTATCCTACACCACATCAATATCTTGCATCGGCATAAACTATCGGTTTCATTAGTCTGGTAAAACCACGGGGAAAGCAAGAAGAGTTTACCTATTGCTTTCAAGCTGACGAGTTTGGAATATGTGAGGTTGTTTATGCGCATCTCCTCAACATCTCGGCCATCAACGGGACCGATTCATTTTTTGGGGCTTACCCAAATCATCAGCTATGGATTCCTATTTTATAGCTTTGCCCTGTTGAAGGAAGAGCTCTCGGTTTTTTTCAATGTGTCCGTGACGCATATTGCGGGCGCCATTACGTGCGCGCTTATGTTGCAAGCTGCCTTATCCTATGTCATCGGACATTGGGTTGACCGGTTTGGTGGCTTTTCAGTGATGAGTGTGGGCCTTCTCATTGGCGGGTTAGGGTTAGGCTTGTTGACACTGATGCCAACCACCCTCTGGTTGTGGGGGTGCTTTGCGCTCATTGGCTGCGGCTTTGCGATGTCAACTTATGAAGTTGCCTTTGGGACTGCGGTCCAATTTGATGAAGCAAGATCTCGTCATTATATCTCTGTGGTGAGCCTCTATGGCGGCGTCGCTAGCAGCTTTGTCTGGCTCTTATTGGCGCCTTTGCTCCATTATTTCGACCTAGCGGGCGCAACCATCATTGCCAGCCTCTTACTGTGCGGCGCTTCTTTTGGGGCCTTTGTGATTGCTCGTCACACGCCGCATCATGAGACGCCTCAACAGGCAGAGGCCCCATCTTTTTCACTCGCCCGGCTTTCTCCTAACCAGCGCCGATCTCTGGTCCTAATTGCCAGTGCTAGCTCTATTCAATATTTGATTTTTTCTGGTGCCGCCCTGTTTTGGATTAGCTGGTATGGCACCCTATTTGATGATATGAGCCTCGCTGTTATGCTGGCCTCTCTTTATGGTCCGTTTCAAGTGGTTGGACGCTTTCTCGATATGCGGTTTGGCAAAGCGATTGATGCACGATTATCGGCGATTATCGCATCCCTTTGCTTTTGCGTATCCTTGTGGCTAGCGCAATATGCCTCACTCCCTGCTGCCATCCTTGCCATGATGTTATTTGGTATGGGCAATGGGGCGCTGACCGTCGCATGGGGCTTCCTGACTAACCTGTATTTTCATGGACTCATCTATAGCCGTGCGAATGGCATCATCGCCGCACCAAAAGCGATTGCGATGGCCGCGGGACCTGTCCTAGCCGCACTCACTTATGAGCGGTTTGGTGGCACCTACCTCATCCTGTTTTTGGCTGTGGCGCTTATTGTGGCGATCTTACTCTTGGCTTTGACGCGCCTTGCACCAGAAAATGAGGTTGCCGCCCGACAATCAGGCCGCAACCACCAGTAAATTTTTTAATTGTGAAACCTTAACCTTGTTTGACGCGTTGGTTTTCAGGATCAAACACAGCTTTATCCAAATAGGTGGCTTTATAGGATTTCCCTAAAATCCCCACCTCAATATCAGAGAGCGCGGCATCTGCTTTCACAAAGGCATAGAATAAATGCTTATCCGTGCGTGCGCCATAGCCAGAGGAGGTCACAGATCCAATCTGTTTGCCATTGGCAAAGACCGGATCACCGCCATGAGCTGGGGCAAAATCACAGGATGCCTCTGCCATGATAAAGCGCCACTCTTCGCCCTTTTTGTGACGTTCCGCTAATGCCTCTTTGCCAATAAAGGCAGGCTTGTGGTTTTTCACAAACATATCCAACCCAGATTCATACGGCGTAAACTCAACCATCAAATCTGACTTCCAATGGCGATATCCTTTCTCAAGGCGCATTGATTCGGCTGCATACAGACCGAAGGGCTTTAACTGATAGGCCTCGCCTGCCTCTGTTAGCACGCGCCAGGCAAGATAGAGCTGTTCTGTTGGGATATGAAGCTCAAACGCCAATTCACCAGAGAAGCTAACGGCCATTGCCATTGCCGAAGCATGACCAATTGTCACAGGCGTCGCGCGCATCCATGGCAAGGCTTCCGCCGATACATCATCACGCGGGCAAACAGCAGCTAATAAAGCACGGCTCCGCGGTCCTGCCAGCACCAAGATAGAATGAGACGCTGTTAAATTTGTTAACGTCACAGACCCATCATCAGGCAAATGAGCGGTTAACCAGTCCCAATCATGCCATTCTGCTGCTGCGGCACAGCCATACCAATAGCGCCCTTCATCACATTTCGTGATTGTGGCTTCTGATAGCACTGAGCCTTTGTCATTGAGTAGATAGCATAAAGAGACTTTGCCAATCGTCTTTGGCACTGTTGAGCAGGTGAGATTATCAAGGAAAGCCGCAGCGCCTTCGCCTGCAATTTCAAAACGGCCAAACCCGTTCACTTCCATCATCCCCACATGATTATGGAGGTGCTTAATTTCGGCTGATACGACATCTTTGGTGTCATGATAGCGATAGCCAGGCACATGTTCAAACGCTTCATCAGGCTTGAAGAATAACGCCCGTTCCCAGCCATTCACGACACCAAATTCTGCCCCCATCTGGTCAAGCACGGGATAAAGAGAGGTGGTTTTTGCTAAGCGACCGGCAGGGCGCTCTTCATGTGGTAGGTGATAATGGAATTCTAGCTGATAATCTTCAATCGATTTGAGCAAGGTGTATTCGGTATTCGCATGCGAGGTGAAACGACGCGGGTCAAGGAACCAGCTTTCCCATTCTGTTTGCCCTTCGGTGATCCATTCTGCCAATAATTTACCATGGCCGCCGCCTTCCCCGATGCCGGCCCGCAAACCAATAATACAAAACGCATTTTTGACACCAGGCACAGGCCCGACCAGCGGCATCCCATCAGCAGAATAGGTGATAGGGCCATTAACAACAGTATGAATACCAACCTCTGTCAATGACGGCAGACGCTCAAAAATACGCTCCATATTATCAAGGCATCTATCCAAATCATTAGGGCATAGCGCCATTGTAAAATCAGGGTCAATGCCATCCATACCAAATGATTTGCAATCTTGCTCATAGACACCGACGAGCAAGCCTTTCTTTTCCTGACGTGAATAGAAATCATCGCCCGGACAACGGATGATTGGCACGCGCTCATCCATCTCTTCAAGCTCTTTGATAGGGTCGGTGAGGAAATACATATGCTCCATCGACACGACAGGATGGCTTACCCCCATCATGGCGCCGACCTCATTGACACGATAGCCCGCTGCATTGACCACGATCTCGGCGCGAATATCGCCTTTTTCAGTATGCACAATCCATTCGTCATTTGGCAGCTGTGTTAGGCCTGTCACAGGATTAAAGCGAACCACCTCTGCCCCTGCTTGGCGGGCGCGTCTTGCCAAGGCTTGTGTTAATTGCGAGGGATCAATATCGCCATCGAGGGGGTCCCACCATGCACCAAGCAAATTATCGTCACGCATCAAGGCATGACGCCGCCCAGCCTCTTGCCCATCAATTAATTCAAAATCAACACCAACACCTTTTGCCATCTGGATATAGTGGCGATAAATATCCATCTGCGTTTCTGTATGCGCTAGACGCATACCACCCGTAATATGGTAGTTGATAGGAAAGTCGGGGTCTGCCGCCAGCTCACGGTACAAATTGATCGAATGGCGCTTCAAAGCCACAAAGGTCTGATTACCACCAAATTGCGTGACTTGCGCGGCGGCGTGCCATGTCGAACCTGATGTTAATTCATCACGTTCAATCAACATCACATCAGTCCATCCCATTTGGGTGAGATGATATAATGCCGAGCACCCTGCAATGCCCCCACCAATAATCACAACACGCGCTTGCTCTCTCATGTCACTCTCCCCTTAAAAAAGCATCCTCACTCAATCACGAGTTTTGCTGAAATGAAAGAGAGAAAAATCGCGATTGCGCCTTTTTCCATTTTTGCGCTAAGTAGGACATAAGGGGACCAAAATTTGCCACCTTCTTTGTGAAGTGCTGCGTTTGAGGGATGAAATGACAAGCCAAAATCGTAGAGGCGCAGGACGCGCTGCCCGCCACCAACAACGCCAGACCAAAGGGGCGATTGCCCATCCCTGCCCCCCTGGACAGATTGGCGGCGCTTATCGTCCACTCAGCGATAAGGGCGTGCAGGACATCATTGATACCGCCTATCGTCTGTTGGCCGAAATTGGCATGGGCGAAGTGCCGCCGCAATTACAAGAAATGGCGCTGGCTGGGGGTGCGACTTTAAATGAGGAAGGCCGTCTTTGTTATAGCCGCGCGCTTGTTGAAGATGTGATTAATCAGGCGCCAAAACAGTTCCCGCTCTATGGTCGCAATCCGGCACATGACATCGAAATTGGCGGTGATAGAGTCTATTACGGAACAGGTGGGGCGGCGGTGCAGACGCTTGACCCAGCAACAGGCCTCTACCGCGCAGCGACATTACATGATTTATATGAATTTGCGCGCCTCGCTGATCAGATGGAAAATCTTAGCTGGTTCACACGGATTTGCGTTGCCACAGATGTCCCCGATATTTTCGAGCTTGATATCAATACCGTCTATGCCCTGATCGCTGGCACTGAAAAGCCCGTTGGGACGAGCTTCTCTCTCGGCAATGCTGTTGCGCCATCTATTTCGTTATTTGATGCCGCTATGGGCGGGGAAGGCAGCTTTGCCAAGCGCCCTTGTTGTAAGGTTCATATCAGCCCCATCATCTCACCTTTAAAATATGGGGAAGATGCGTTTGATGTCGCCATTGAAGCTATCAAACATAATATGACCGTGAATGCGATTATTGCCGCCCAATCAGGCGCCACAGCCCCTGCCCCGCTGGCAGGCATGCTAGCGCAAACAACAGCTGAGACCATGGCTGCTTTGATGATGGTTCATTTCATTAAGCCAGGTCATCCGATGATTTTCTCAAATTGGCCTTTTGTAGTTGATTTGCGCACGGGGTCCTTCTCAGGATCAGGCGGTGAAATTGCGGTTCTCAATGCCGGGGCGGCTCAGATTTCAAATGCGCTTGGCTTGGTGAGTGGTGTTGCAAGCTCTATGGCAGATGCAAAGGCCGTTGATGCGCAGATGGGAATGGAAAAAGGTACCTCGTCTCTTGCAGCAGGCCTCGCAGGCGCGAATATGATTTATGAATCAAGCGGTATGATGGCAAGCCTTCTTGGCGCCTCTTTTGAGGCCATGATCCTCGATAATGAAATGCTAGCTGTGAACCAGCGCACCATCAGAGGCATTGAAGTCACCGAAGAAACACTTGGCTTTGCCGCAATTGAAAAAGCCGTCTATGGCGAAGGCCACTTCCTAGGCGGCGATCATACGATGAATGCGATGTTGCGTGATTATTACTATCCCAAACTCGCCAATCGTGACAGCCCAACCGTCTGGGAAGAAACCGGCGCAAAAGATGCGTGGACAGTGGCCGGTGAAACGCTTGCCACATTACAGGCAGAACCTCGTGAAACCTATCTCTCGCAAGCGGCAGATGACAAAATCAGATCAGATTTTACCATTCATCTCAGCCGTGATGTCGTCTACCGGTGAGGCCCCACATGGGACCAGACTGCCTCGTTACAGGCGGCTGTAATAGTGATGTGATTGGCAGCGCCTATGCGGGGCCTGATGCCGCCATAGGAGATAGCAACTCTTGGCCAGGTGAGATTTCACAAACGGCAGGCGGTGTGGCGCGTAATATCGCCGAAGCCCTGTCACGACTCGGTCAATCTGTGAGTTTTGCAGGACGTTATGGCGATGATGCGGCAGGTGCGCTTATTGCCGACAGCTTAACAAAGGCTGGCGCCTCGCTCGACCTGTCAGAACAGCTTGCAGGCCAAAGCAGCGATCAATACCTATCTGTCTTTGATGCGGCTGGTGAATGGCGCGGAGCGGTGGCTGATATGGCCCTTGTCGAGGGTATCACACCGCAATGGCTGGCCCCGGTTATATCTGGGGCACCAGCTGATGCCGCGCTGATTTTTGATGCCAATTTACCAGAGGCCTCTGTGCATTATTTATGTCATTTAGGTGAAAACCGCTTCATAGCCTGTGATGGGGTGTCGCCGAGCAAGGTTACCAAATTACGCGCAGTCCTAGCGAAGCTCACCTGCCTCAAAGTCACAAAAGACGAAGCCGAAACGTTACTACAGCTCCCGGCAGGCACCCCTTGCAATGAGATCCTTGCGCTCTTGCATGAGGCTGGCATAGCCGTTGTTGTCTTGAGTGATGGACCGGCAGGCTTTCACCTATCAGATGGCGTTGACCATATCACAATGCCGCCACCTAGCACCGATATTATATCGGTTTCTGGGGCTGGCGATTGTTTATTTGCTGGTATTTTATGGGGCCTAAGCGATGGTGATGACCTTGCCAGCATCGCACAAAAAGGGCAGTTTTGTGCTACCGCCTCTTTATTATCAAAGGCCGCTGTGCCACCTGATTTGTCATCTGCAGCCTTTACCGGAGTGACCTTATGACCAGCCTTCCCCTATTTTATTCAGACGAGGTACAGGACGCCCGCGCCACAGGCAAAGCCATTGTTGCCTTAGAATCCACCATCATCTCCCATGGCCTACCTTATCCTGAGAATAAAGAGACAGCGCGCAGCTTAGAGGCCATCATCCGGGCAGAGGGCGCCGTACCTGCGACCATCGCCATCATTGAAGGGCGCCTAACCATTGGCTTATCGGAGCGTGAATTGCATCTCTTAGCTTCTGGCGAGGTTCCTGTCACAAAGGTTAGCCGCCGAGATATTGCCTCTGTCATCGCCAAAGGACAGACAGGCGCCACAACAGTAGCTGCGACCATGATAGCCGCTGAACTGGCGGGCATTGCTGTCTTTGCCACAGGCGGCATTGGCGGGGTGCATCGCGGCGCACAGCAAAGCTTCGATATTTCAGCCGACCTACCAGAATTGGGGCGCACGAATGTAGCTGTTGTCAGCGCGGGCCCGAAAGCTATCTTAGACCTCGCCTTAACGATGGAATATTTAGAAACTGCTGGCGTTCCCGTCATTGGATTTCAAACTGATGAGCTTCCGGCTTTTTGGTCACGCCGGTCAGGCATTCCGCTCATTGATCAGGTCACCACACCAGAAGAAATGGCCGAAATCATGAAAGTAAAATGGCAAGCAGGTCTTGATGGCGGCATCTTGGTCGCAAACCCTGTTCCACAGGCGCATGAAATCCCAGCAGATGAGATTGCGACAGCGATTGAGGCAGCCTTGGCCGCGGCTGACGCTGAGGGTGTATCAGGCAAAGACGTCACACCTTTTGTGCTTAGCCAGATGCGCGATTTAACCAACGGCAAGAGCCTTATCACAAATCAGGCCCTGGTCAGCCATAATGCCAAAATAGCGGCCCAAATTGCTGTCGCTTACGCTGCCCAGACCAAAGCCTAGCGATCCCCTACCCCTCAAATCCGGTGAGCGGAAAGCCATCATCGCGCTGCAGCCAGTTGCTCTTGGGATAGAAGGCCGTACCATCAATCATATGTAAGGCATAGGCATAGCGAGAGCGGGCCGATAGATTTGGTGGTGAGGTATGAGGCAGGCGTCCATGAAGCAAAATCAGCGTGCCCTTCGGCGCTGGCAATGCCACATCACAACTCTCTAGCGGTGTGTCATCCAACGTGACCATTTCCATGCCACCCTCACCACGTACAAAGCGCTGTCGCAAAGGCTGCTGATGCTGACCAGGGGCGGCCCACATACAACCATTTTCAATGGTGGCATCTTCTAAGGCCAGCCAAAAGCCGACACAGCTTTGTGGCTCTGTATATAGAAAAGTGGAATCCTGATGGGCATTCACTTCGCCCCCGATATGGGGCTGTTTGCAAATCACCATGGATTGCAACAATAATGGATGCGCAAAACCAACAGCCTGTGCCACATCCGCCAATTTTGACGCATGTGAAAAGGCCGAAAAAACAGGATCTAAATCATGCAAGGCATGGCCAATTTTATTGATGGCGCGATCTTTGGGCTTGATCAGGTGCCCTGCGTCATCAACGGCCCCAGCCTCTAGGAAACATGAGACATTGCTAGCCGATTCCATAAAATACGCACTAGCCGCATGAGATTGCCCTGCCGCAGAGAACACCACTTGGTTCGCTTTTTCGTCAAACGCCTCAATGATATGCGCCGTTTGCGCCATCAGCGCCTCTGCTTCCTCATCAGTGGCAAAGCCATCCAGCACCAAATACCCATCGCGATGAAAGGCGTCTATCATGGCTGGGGTCATCGTGCCCTGCCAATCAAACCGGTCTGCATCTTGTGTCATATCTGGCCTCCTTTCCCTCTAGGCTATGACCGAGATAGATGAAAAGCAATTGAGAAAAACTATTAACCCGCCTCACACTAACCCATGTCACTGAACAAAGGAGGACTGACATGATGGTGAGTATTATTCTAAGTGAGTTATTGGCGATCATTATTGGGACGCTTGTCTCTTTTGGTGCGGGATGGCTATGGTACAGCCCTGCCTTATTCGGCACAAAATGGATGGCCCAACAACCACATCGCAAACAGCCAGATGATTATCAAAAAGGTATGGTTCTGGGCATGATTGTGAGCCTCATCGATACCATTTTAATGGCTATCTTGATCGTGTTGCTTATCACATCATTTGGCCCTATGGCTGTCTTATGGCTGGCGGCTGCGATCCTGACAGGCACGCTAGCAGCGAATATTTTTAGAGGCAGCACATGGGCTCATTGGTGTATCGATGCCGGCTTCATGATGATACAGGTTATTATCCTGATGGTTGCCTTGTCCATTTTCTGACACCATCTGGTGAAAATCGTGACATCTTGCCCTTTTACAATTCAGCAAAAAACAGCCATAAAGGGCCAAGGATTTTGGTCGCCTAGCCCGTTGGCAGGCTACATTTTGTAAGAGGCAGATGATGTCACCAAAAGCGAAGAGATTTGCAATTGTTATTGCGGCTGGCGCCCTATTGGCTGCGGCTGCGGGTCTAGCTATGACAGCTTTACGTGATAATATTGTGTTTTTTGTAACCCCTTCAGAAGTCACAGATATCCATCTCTCAGCAGAGCGTATTCGCCTCGGTGGTCTTGTCGCTGATGGCTCTATCTTAATTGATGGGACAGTGGCGCAATTTGATGTGACAGATGAGAGTGCGACTTTCACCATTCGCTATGATGGTGCGCTACCTGATTTATTCCGCGAAGGCCAAGGCATTATTGCCGAAGGTGCCTTTCGTGACAGGCTTTTTGTGGCTGATACCGTGCTAGCAAAGCATGATGAAACCTATATGCCGCGCGAAATCAAAGAAAGCTTGGAAGAACAAGGTGTTTGGAAGGGTGAGGCTACCAATTAGACGACATACGCCCTAGCGCAGTGTTTCGGTTTCATCGAGATAGTGGCGCACCGCATCTTGGATACGTCTGAACCGATCACCGCCTATTTTTGTGCCCCCAAACCACCTTGTGACAATGATGAGATGATCTTGAAGCGCTTCACGCTCTAGCATGCGGATGATCACCATCCCGGCCCCTGTCTCGCCATCATCATGTTTGATAGGGCCCTGCTCTGATAGCGTGCAGCCCCAGCTATTATGCGTGGCTTTGGCAAATTTCTTATGCCGTTTGAGCTCCTTTAAACAGGCATCAATCTCCGCCTTTGAGCGAACGGGCGCACCTGCCACAGCATATTTTGACCCTCTATCGGAGAAAATCCCATCATATATGCGAAGCGCGGTCATCTGGCTCTCACTAGCGCTGAGTCTCTTGCCAAGAGGGATGGGTAAAGGGCACATCATTTGCTTTTGGCAAAGGTGCTTTGCCTAAAATATGATCAGAGGCCTTTTCGCCTGTCATAATGGATGGCGCATTTAAGTTACCATTGGTAATCCGCGGGAATAGCGAGCTATCAGCGCAATATAAATCCTCAAAGCCGATTACCTTAGTATCAGGCGCCACAACAGCCATCGGGTCTGATTCCTGCCCCATTTTGCAGGTACCACAAGGGTGATAGGCTGATTCAGCATGCGCGCGAATAAAGGCATCTAATGCCTCATCAGATGTCACATCGTCGCCTGGTTGGATTTCATGGGCACGATAAGGGTCAAAAGCCGGCTGCTGGAGAATCTCTCTTGTGAGGCGCAGCGCCTTCCTAAAATCAGGCATATCATCAGGATGAGAGAGATAGTTGAACGCAATCTTGGGCGCAGTGGCTGCCTCAGCATTTTGGATTTCCACGCTGCCACGTGATTTTGACCGCATCGGCCCAACATGCAACTGGAACCCATGTCCCTCTGCTGGGGCTTTCCCATCATAGCGGATGGCCACAGGCAGAAAATGATATTGAATATCAGGATAAGGGATATGTTTATCAGAGCGAATGAACCCCAGAGACTCAAACTGATTTGAGGCACCCAAACCCGATTTAAAGAACAACCACCTTGCGCCAATCATCGCCTTCGAAACAAGGTTTAGATGCTTATAAAGCGTAATCGGTTGCTTACACGCAATCTGGAAATAGACCTCTAAGTGATCTTGCAAATTGGCGCCGACCCCAGGCCGGTCAGCCCGCACTTCGACACCTGCTTGTTTCAAAACAGCGGCAGGCCCAATGCCAGAACGCTGTAAAATAGCGGGGCTACCAATCGCACCTGCGGATAGGATGACCGCTTTCTTCGCCATGACATCAATGATTTGATTGCCTTTGCGATAGCGCACACCGATACAGCGCTTACCATCAAAGAGTAATTTATCAACCATCACGCCGGTGCGAAGCTCGACATTTCCTCGCTTTAGGGCAGGTCGCAAATAGGCATTCGCCGCAGACCAGCGTCGCCCCTTATAGACTGTCATATCAGCAGGGCCCATGCCTTCCTGGCGATAGCCATTATAATCAGCGGTTGCCTGATAGCCGGCTTGCTCTGAGGCAGCAACAAAGGCGTCATGCAGGGGATTATCGCGCGGGCCCCTTGTGATATGAAGGGGGCCGTCTGTGCCACGCCATGGCGCCTCACCCCCGTGCGATGTTTCCATCCGCCTGAAATAAGGCAATACGTCGGCATAGGACCAGCCCTCTGCGCCTTCTTCCTGCCAATGATCATAATCACCGGCATTGCCTCGCACATAAATCATACCATTGATTGATGAGGAGCCGCCAATAACCTTACCCCTCGGACAGACGAGCGCTCGGCCATCCAAACTCTCTTCTGCCTCTGCCTTATAGCCCCAATCATAGCGTTTCATATTCATGGGATAGGACAAGGCAGCTGGCATCTGGATAAGGGGACCGATATCAGATTTCCCATATTCCAGCACCAGAATGCGATGTTTTAAGTCTTCGCCAAGGCGGTAGCAAATGGCAGAGCCAGCAGACCCTGATCCGATGATAATATAATCTTGTTCAGACATCGTACCTACGCCCTATTCTCATTCATTTTGCTACCATGCTGCCTTACTATCAGACAGCATCTTACCCTTTGGCAAGCCATAATTGACGACTTGTTTTATTCAATTCCCCATCATGTTGACTAGTAATCTGAAGGTCAATTTTCTACACTATCTAAGGTAATAGAAATTTGGTGAGGAGCCTGTGATGAGCTGGGATGATAGATATGAAGAAGAGGGCTATTTATTTGGGAAAAATCCAGCCCTGGGCCTGACCCGTCAGGAACATCATCTTGTGCCGCAGGGCCGCTCATTACTAGTCGCAGATGGCGAAGGGCGCAATTCTGTCTATCTTGCTGGTAAAGGCTACCCTATCACTGCGATGGATTCCTCAAAAATAGGCATTGCCAAGGCTAAGGACCTTGCCGCCGAACATAACGCCTCTGTTACCTTTGAATTGGCTGATATTTTTGACTATGACTGGCAGGCGAGGCAATACCAAAATGTCGCCGCAATTTTCATCCAATTTGCCCCGCCCACCAGCTGGGAGGCAATCTTTTCAGGCATGGTTGATGCCCTAGCGCCAGGTGGCACATTGGTCATCCATGGCTATACACGCAAGCAAATTTCCTATGGTACGGGTGGCCCGCCCTATATTGACCATCTTTATGAGCCTGAGTTACTAGCCGACCTCTTTTCAAAGATTGCAGGCGATAGCTTAGACATCCTTGTGAATGAAGCCTATGAAGCCGACATTCATGATGGCGAAGGCCATAAGGGCCAATCAGCGCTCATCGACTTTGTGGCACGCAAACGCCAGACCACACGTGCCTAAGGCCCCACAGATGCAGAAATTAGACCTCCCCATTCCTGAGACTGGCACACTGACCAAGGTTGCCGCAGATTTATATTGGGCACGATTTGCACTGCCATTCCGCCTCAATCACATCAATCTCTATATGATTGATACTGACGCTGGCTGGCTTTTGGTCGATGCCGGCATCAATCAGGATGAGACAGCTGCCCATTGGCAAATGCTGCTTGATGGCCCTCTATCGCATCAAGCTGTGGCAGGCCTTCTCATCACACATCATCATGTGGACCATTTAGGCTATGCGGGCGCTTTATCCGCAAAGCTTGATATCCCTGTCTACACCTCAGCAAGCGAGGCTGATTTTGCCCACTGGATGTTTACCATGGCTGATGATGAGTTTGCTGATCTTGTGGCTGATACTTATGTGAATTATGGCTTGGATGAGGCGCATATCACACAAGCCCGCGCTGATAAGGGACGCTTTCGCCGTCATGTAAAAACGCTACCTGATTTTACCATTATTGAAGAAGGTCACCTGTTCCCCAGTCGCCATGGCACTTGGCAGGTGCGTATCGATAGAGGCCATAGCCAAGGACAGATAAGCCTTGTTGATGACGCGCGTGGTCTTCTTATTGCTGTGGATTTTCTATTACCTCGCATTTCGCCAAACATCTCTGTTGATTTGCGTGACTTTGATGATGATATGCTGGGCCATTATCTGACCTATTGTGAGGCGATGACGAGCCTACCAGATCAGACCCAGATTTTTCCTGGCCATGATTGGCCCTTTACAGATGGCGGGGCGCGCGCAGCACAATTAATTGACCACCATCACCAACGGCTAGATAGCCTGTTAGAGGCCGCAAAAAATAGGCCTCTAACAGTGGCTGATGGCATGCGTCACTTATTCGGCAAATCCTTTGGCGCGCATGAACTTTATTTTGCATCCGGCGAGGCGCGAGCCCATCTATGGCATTTGGTTCAACAAGGGGCAATGCAGTGCGAGGTTAGAGACGGCACCACCTATTTTTCGACACGATCTGACTAGGAGATGTTTGTCAAAAAACATTCACTTGACCCTTACGCGAAACTGCCGCCAGATACCTAAAAAACAGGGGACAGGTTTTGGACAATGAAGGCGGGAACAATTGCGTTTCGAAAAAGGCATCGCTCATTTGAGATATGCCTCATTTCATCGCACACACATCAAGGTTACTTCACGCTACCAAAAGGGAATATAGGTACAAAAGAGACCCCAGCCGATGCTGCACGCCGTGAATCTTTTGAGGAAGCCGGCATAAGCCTTTTTATAAATCGGGCCGATACCCCTATCATCTGGCCGAAGTCAGGCGCCAAAACCACGCTGTATTTTCCTGCTATCATCCGCACAACGCACCACATATGGCCTGAGAAGGAGACGCGAGATAGGTTATTTGTGCCCTTGCGAAAATTACATAAAATCGCGTTACGGCCCTCTGCGAATCAAGCTATTCTTCGCCTGCTTCATCGGGAGGCACATAATGCCTCTGATGCGCTAGATAATTCGTCCTGGATTTAAAATATTAGCTGGGTCTAACAAACCCTTCAGGCGTCTCATCATGGTGATTTCAACCTCTGTACGGCATGCTGACAGCCAATGCTTCTTTAAGACGCCAATGCCATGCTCAGCGGTAATGGTCCCGCCAATATCCGTGGCGCGCTGAAAGACAAGATCTTCAATCTTCATACAGTCATCTTGACGACCCGTTGAGGCTGACATGTGCAAATTCCCATCGCCAATATGGCCAAATGTCACAAGACGGACACCAGGGAAGGTCTCTCGCAGCTCTTTGCCAATGGCATCGGTAAAATCAGCCATCTTTGTAATAGGGATCCCGATATCAAAATTGATCGCTGTCGCCATATCAGTGATCAGCTCAGCGATAGAATCACGATAGCTCCAGAAGGTCTGTCGTTGGGTTTCATTCACAGCAAGCAACACATCATCGACGACACCATCTGTCACGGCTGCCATTAGGCGCTCTTCAAAATGCTCGGTATCCTCAGCAGCTTCAACTTCTAGCAGAATGTAGAAAGGTGAAGGCGCATCAAATAGATCAGGCTTGCCTGTCACATGCAAAATCTCTTCCATATAGTCACGCCACAACACTTCAAAAGATGATAGGCCCGGCAAATATTTCCCAGCATAGGCCAGCAATGCGGCAACAGACGCAAAATCTTTGGCGGCGCAAAAGGCCGTCTTGGTGATATCGCGGCGAGGGAAGAGGCGGAAGGTAATCTCAGTGACCACACCCAAGGTGCCTTCGGTGCCAATCATAAGCTGCTTGAGATCAAAGCCGGCATTATTCTTCAACAGCTTATTATCCTGCGCCATAATCTGCCCATCAGGCAGAACAGCGGTGAGACCAAGGATAAGCTGGCGCGTTACCCCATATTGTATCACCTGATTACCACCAGCATTTGTAGCCGTGATCCCGCCAGCGGTTGCTGTACCTCTGGCCCCTAAATCGAGCGGGAACAGCAAATCATGCTCTGCCGCCGCCTCTTGAATTTGTTGCAAAGTCACACCTGACTGAACGGTGATGGTTTTACCAATCGGGTCGATATCTAGGATGTGGTTAAGACGTTCAGTTGAGAGCGCATATTCACCCTGTTTCGGTGTTGCGCCACCCGCCAGACCCGTCCGTCCCCCTTGGGTCACGATAGGCTGAGACAGCTCTGTTGCCTTTTGCAACATCGCAGATACATCTTCGGTGGTGCGCGGTCGCAAAACAGCCATTGGGTTCTGCGGCAAAGCCTCAGACCAATCCTTGGCGTAAGCCTCACCAATCTCAGCGCCTTGCAGCACAAGATCATCATTAAAAAATGATTTTAGTTCCATCGATATCTCACACCCATCTTCAGTCTGACATGATGGATGTAATGTAAATCGATTTAGATACAAGTGGCAAATAGAAGCCCCTCACCGCTTTGCCAGAGCAAAGGACAAAGGCTATTAGCTTGCCGCTTCTTCTCGTGCCATGCGATGCCATAGATGCGCATGATCAATATTCTCAAATGCCACTTGGCGCCAATAATCCTTGGCTTCATGCTCAGTGTCAAAACGTGCCAACACACGCTCTTCACCTGTTTGCTTGTTTAATTCAGTAATCTGAAACATTGTAATCCCCGTCCGATTGCGGAGCAATTTTAGTGATTTTTAACGAAAATGTCAATTTTTGTTCCTAGCACAAAACTGGAAAAAATAGCTTGTTTAGGGTCGCTTGCGTAGCAATAGAGCAGGTCAAATTCAGGCTAGCATCTATGGTGATAGAATTGTAACTCACGACAGGGTGGCACCATGTTTGTCGGGATCACTGATATTTTTAAGATCGGTATTGGCCCTTCTAGCTCACATACGATGGGGCCCATGAGTGCAGCTCATCGCTTCCTAGAGAACCTTGTCTCTCATTGCCAAGACACAGCACGTCAGCCAACCCATTTGCAAGCCCGTATTCATGGATCGCTTGCTTTTACAGGCAAAGGTCATGCCACAGATAGAGCCATCTATCTGGGTTTGATGGGGTTTGTGCCTGCAACATTGGACCCTGCGCAAGTGGATGCCTATGAAGCGCGCCTACAAGCTGATAAGCAAATAGACCATCCCGTCTTAGGGATGATGGCATTTCACCCAGAACAAGACCTCATCTTTGATTATGATGAGATGCTGCCAGAACACACAAACGGCATGCAATTCTATGCCTTTGATTCAGCTGGCGACCTAATATTACATGAAATTTACTATTCCATTGGCGGTGGCTTTATCCGCCGCTCTGATGAGATGTCTCAGTCTGCTGTTGCTGTGGATGGGGCGCACCCTTATCAATTTACAACAGCTGCTGATATGCTTGCGCTAGCAGACACCCATGGCCTGACGATAGCAGAGATGCAACGCGCCAATGAATGCGCTTATCAATCAGAGGATGATTTGAATGACTTCATTACGTCTATTTGGCAAGTCATGGATAATTGTATCTCACGCGGGCTAGCAACAGAGGGGGTGTTGCCAGGGGGCCTAGATGTGAAGCGGCGGGCAAAACATATTTATACACAGTTAAGCACTGAAGCCCTCCGAAACGATCAGCAGCCCCATATTGCCAATGATTGGCTGTCTGTTTACGCCATGGCGGTAAATGAAGAAAATGCGATTGGCGGCCAGATTGTCACATCTCCGACCAATGGCGCGGCTGGCGTTGTCCCGGCAGTCATTCGCTATTATCGTGATCATTGTCATGGCGTCTCTGAAGATGGGATCGCCACCTTCTTACTATCAGCCGCTGCGATTGGCTCTATCATAAAAACCAACGCCTCTATCAGCGGCGCTGAGGTTGGCTGTCAAGGCGAAGTCGGCTCTGCCTCTGCGATGGCGGCGGCCGGACTTTGCGCAGCCCTAGGTGGCACAAATGCCCAAATTGAAAATGCGGCGGAAATTGCCTTGGAACATCATCTTGGGATGACCTGTGACCCCGTCGGCGGCTTGGTACAAGTCCCCTGCATCGAACGTAACGGCCTTGGGGCGATTAAAGCAGTTTCTGCGGCATCTCTTGCTTTGCGTGGTGATGGTACACACCTCATCCCGCTAGATAATTGTATTGAAACAATGCGCCAAACAGGCCTTGATATGCATGAAAGATATAAAGAGACATCGCAAGGGGGCCTCGCAGTCAACCTGCCAGAATGCTAATTTGCCACAGCGAGATCACCTAGCCAAAAACAGGCGGTCAGGTTATATCTAACCTAATCCTGTAACAAGAATGGGGCAGAGACAATGACGGTTATCACAACGATAGAAGATCTACGCAAACAGGCAGAGCGCCGCGTGCCACGCATGTTCTATGACTATGCAGATTCTGGCGCATGGACAGAGCAAACCTATCGTAAAAATGAAAGCGATTTTGACAGAATCACGCTTCGCCAACGTGTGGCTGTCGATATGTCAAACCGCACAACAGCCGTCAAAATGATTGACCATGATGCCCATATGCCAGCGGCGATTGCCCCAACTGGTCTGACAGGCATGCAGCATGCCAATGGTGAAATTCTAGCAGCCCAAGCCGCAGCTGAATTTGGGATTCCTTTCACGCTTTCAACCATGTCTATCTGTTCGATTGAAGATGTGGCGCAGCATAGCCCTGCCCCCTTCTGGTTTCAGCTCTATGTGATGCGAGACCATGATTATTCAAAGCGCTTAATTGAACGCGCCAAAGCCGCCGGTTGTTCGGCTTTGATGCTCACATTAGACCTCCAGATCCTGGGTCAACGCCATAAGGATCTGAAGAATGGCCTCAGCACACCGCCAAAATTAACGCTTAAAAATATCATAAATATGGCCACAAAACCGCGTTGGTGCCTCGGCATGCTTGGCACGAAGCGGCGGCATTTCGGCAATATCCAAGGCCATGTAACAGGCGTCTCTGATATGTCGTCGCTCTCTAGCTGGGTCTCAGAGCAATTCGACCTGCAGCTTGATTGGGATGATGTGAAGCGCATCAAAGAGTGGTGGGGTGGTAAGCTGATCTTGAAAGGCATTCTGGATGCTGAAGATGCCAAGATGGCTGTGGCGTCTGGCGCAGATGCGCTAATCGTTTCAAACCATGGGGGCCGTCAATTAGATGGCGCTGATAGCTCAATCGCTGTCTTACCAGAAATCGTAGAGGCTGTCGGGCATGACATTGAAGTCTGGATGGATGGCGGCATTCGGTCTGGCCAAGATATCCTCAAAGCCTATGCCTTAGGTGCCAAGGGCACATTACTTGGCCGATCTTTCCTCTATGGACTCGGTGCCAATGGCAAAGCAGGGGTCACAAAGGCCTTAGAAATCTTGCATAAAGAGCTAGATATGACCATGGCGCTATGTGGGCATCGCGATATCAAAGACGTCAATCGCAACATTATTCGCCACAGTCCTTTCTAAAGAAAAAGGGCCCTGCGGGGCCCTCTCCTTTTAATGATGATGACCTTGCGGCTTGTGATAAGGCAGCCCCTCTGCGACCCAGGCTTGGAACCCGCCTGGCACATGGGCAATATTAGATAGCCCCTGATTGACTGCCAAATTCACCGCCATGGCAGACCGCTCACCAGCCGCACAATAGAAAATCACAGGTTTGCTACCATAGGATGATAGCGCCGCCATATGATTGGCTAATTGACCATAAGGGGTATGGATCGCCCCTTGAATAGCACCGTGACGAGCGATTTCACCATCTTCACGCAAATCAATCAGGACATAGTCATCAGCTGCCATAGAAGCGAGCTTAGAGACGTCAATTGAATTCACCTGACGCTGGGCATCAAGGGCGATCCCCATCTTGATATTCTCAGGCACAGCCACATCCATCATTTTTGGGTTGGGCAAATTCAAGCCATTCATCAAATCAATATAGGCTTGCTTTGAGGTGACTTGCAGGCGCGGATTATGCGCTTTTTCCTCCCCAATCGTAGAGACCATATCCCCCTTATAATCATGGGCAGGATAGACCAATGTTTGCTCTGGCAATGTTAGGAGGCGCCCAAACAGAGATTCATATTGGTCATCTGGTGAACCATTTTGGAAATCGGTGCGACCTGTCCCACGAATGAGCAAGGTATCACCTGTGAAAATGCGATCATCCATCAAGAAGCAATAGCTATCATCCGTATGACCAGGCGTATATAACGCCGTCATATTGATACCTTCAATGGTCACGCGCTCACCATCCGTTACCCGCATTGACACAACATCAACCGGGCTTTGCTCCCCCATCACTGTGACACAATTCGTATGGTCGCGTAAGGCGGCCATTGCTGTCACATGGTCGGCATGGACGTGCGTATCAATCACCTTCACCAATTTGAGGTCTAGCTCTTCTAACAATTTCAGATACCGGTCTGTCTTCTCTAAAACCGGATCAATCAAAAGCGCTTCCCCGCCATGGCGACTAGCGATGAGATAGGTATAGGTTGATGAGACCGGCTCAAATAACTGGCGAAAAATCATCACAAAAACCCCTTATCCTGTGCATAGCTTTTCTTAGTAATAGCATGGATCATCTGATAGTTAAAATCTATGCGCCAATTTGTCCATCTGGCGTGAGGAAAGCAGACGTTTTGCAATCATCATCAATTTTGTTGCCGTGGTGATACGATAGCGAATGCGAGGACGTGGTGATTCAAGCGCGTGAATCACATCTTTTGTCACCGCATCTGGCTCTAATTCAAACATATCCTTGGGCGGGTTAATAGCTGTCAGGCGTGGGATCAGCGCCTTTTCATAAAGCTGCTCATGCGCTGAGCCTTTCACTGTGATCCATTTTTGAAAATGAGGCACGGAATTTTCACGAATTTTGGTTCTAATCGGGCCTGGTTCAATCAGGCTGAAATGAATATGGGGATGGTCTGTTTCAAGCCGGATAGTATCTGTCAGCCCCTCTAGCGCAAATTTGGTTGCATTATATGCCCCACGATAGCGCAAAGCTGCAAAACCTAAGACAGAAGAATTCTGCAAAATCCGCCCATGACCTTGCGCACGCATCACTGGCAAGGCTAATCTTGTGAGATGATGCCAGCCAAAAAAATTCGCTTCAAAAATTTGGCGCAGAGCGGCGGTTGGCAAATCTTCAACCGCACCAGGAATGGCATAGGCGCCATTATTGAATAACGCGTCAAGGCGTCCACCAGTGGCGGCTAGCACCTCCTGAAAGCCAGCCTCAATCGTATCTTGATCTTCATAATCAATGAGCACAGATTCCAGACCAAACTCATCAGTCATGCGCGCCACATCAGCCTTGTTACGGCATGAGGCGAAAACACGCCAACCGCGCTGTGATAGGGTCAGGGCAGCATCTAAACCAATGCCTGAGGAACAGCCTGTTATAAGGATAGATTGGCTCATGATAAGGGTCTCTTTTGTGATAGGTAAAATGGTCTTCACTTGATATTTGCGATTTGACCAGATTGCAATTATAACATGACCGATTTTCTATCGCCACCTAACAAGCACCATGTTGAGGGCCCTATGCTTTTTTCTACAAGACTTATCATCGCCGTCATCCTAGGCAGTATGACCCTTGTCTCAGCTGCACGCGCAATGGATGGGTTGATGATTTCAAACCTTGAATTACGGGCCACGGCACCAAGTGCTGGGGCAACCGCTGGCTATGTCACCATTCATAATCATGGCGAGGCAGATGACCGCCTAATCGGGGTAGAGGCCAGCTTTGCTGGTAAAGCAGAATTGCATGAAATGAAGCTCGTTGGCGATGTGATGAAAATGCGCCCGCTTGAAAATGGTGTCGCCATTCCAGCTGGCGGCATGGTGACCTTACAAAAAGGCGCAAACCATTTGATGTTTATGCGACTGCAGGAACCTATCAACCTTGATCAGAGTTATGAGATTACTCTTATCTTTGAAAAAGCGGGTAAGAAAACGCTTCAGGCGACGACTATTCCACTTGGCAATAAATCAAGCCATAAAAATCATAAGCACTAAGCAAATTAGGACTAGCCTAAGCTGCCCGCCAATTCTGGAAATTGCTTTGTGAAGCGGGCATGATCGGCCTGTGTGAGCGAGACTTCCATCAGTTCTTGGCCCGCATCATCAAAGGATGAGCGCAATACCTCGCCTCTTTGATGCAACCACGCCCTTGCCTGCCCTGCCTGAGGCGGTAAGGTAAGTTGGCAGATGACTGCCCCTTGTGACAGCCTCTCTTCAATGGCTTCAATCACCTTATCAGCGCCATTCTCGCTAATCGCAGAACTATAGACCGCATGAGGATAATGATGGGCAATGGCCTCGGCCAATTCTTCATCCAGCTTATCTTGCTTATTCATCACATGAATCAGGTCAGAATCGAGACGGTCTTCGGATAATCCTAAATCCAGCAAGACTTGCCTGACATCATCTGCCTCTTCGAACAGCATCGGCGACGCACTATCATGCACATGAAGCAACAAATCAGCCTCTACCACTTCTTCCAAAGTGGATTTAAAGGCTTCGATGAGCTCAGTTGGCAACTGGCTGATAAATCCCACTGTATCAGCTAAGACAATAGGGCGCCCTGATGGCAAAGACACATGGCGCATAGTCGGATCCAAGGTGGCAAACAACATATCTTTGGATAGGACGCCTGCGCCTGTCAACGCGTTAAATAATGTTGATTTACCAGCGTTCGTGTAACCCACAAGCGCAATGGTGGGTGTTTCACCTCGTGAACGGTTCCGGCGTTGCAGGTGCCGTGTGCGTTCCACTTCTTTTAATTCGGCTTTAATGCGGACCACACGGTCCATCAACATACGGCGATCAAGTTCAATTTGCCGCTCCCCCGGACCGCCAAGAAAGCCGCCGCCGCCACGCTGTCTTTCCAGATGTGTCCAGCTGCGGACGAGGCGTGATCGTTGAAACATCATCGCCGCCAATTCCACCTGCAAACGACCAGCATGCGTTTGGGCGCGGGCACCGAAAATCTCAAGAATAAGCGCTGTGCGATCAATCACTTTACAAGATAGCTTATTTTCAAGATTACGTTGCTGCACAGGCGATAGGCTCGCATTGACGATCACTAAAGGGTGATCATAATCTTCAGCAATCTCTGAGATACGCTCACATTGCCCCGCGCGCAAAAACGTTGATGCTTGCGGCGCTGATAAAGAGACAATATCGCCATATACCACATCAAGGGAAATCGCTTCTGCCAATCCCACAGCCTCATCAAGCATAACATCAGCCTCGCGGGGAAGCCGCCAGCTGCGGATATGAGGCTGAATGACAAGCGCTTGTTGCGGTGTCTCACTATGGTCAAAATAATCAGTCCCCAATGAGGCGTTCCTTTTGGTCTAATGTACGGTCTGTGGTTGATATCGACATGTTGCAAACAGAAGTCAAGCACTTGCGGCCCGTTGTGGAAAAACAGGTTGACGCCCTGCCAAGCGATAGACCAGAGTGTGGCCAGCGTAAAAGTAGGAGTTTTTATGAAACAGAATTTTATTGCCGGTGAATGGCGTGATGGCAGCTCTGTCATTTCAAACATCAACCCCTCAGATGTGAGTGATGTGATTGGTGACTTTGCCCAAGCCAGCCGCAATGACCTTGAAGAAGCCATTACCGCCGCCCAGTCAGCTCAAACCATTTGGGCCCAGACAGGACTAGAAGCTCGTTATAATGCTCTTATGGCCATTGGGAATGAGCTCATGGCGCGGTCAGCTGAATTAGGCGAATTACTATCTCGTGAAGAAGGTAAACCGCTCGCTGAAGGTAAAGGTGAGGTATATCGCGCTGGGCAATTCTTTACCTATTTTGCAGCTGAGACACTACGGCAATTGGGCGAGAATGCAGATTCTGTGCGCCCCAATATCGAAATTGATGTACGCCGGGAAGCGGTTGGTGTTGTTGCTATCATTTCACCCTGGAATTTCCCGACCGCCACAGCCGTGTGGAAAATTGCACCGGCATTGGCCTTTGGTAATGCTGTGATTTGGAAGCCTGCTAATCTGGTGCCAGCCAGCGCAGTGGCGTTAACAGAGATTATTGCCAAACAGGATTTGCCAGCTGGTCTGTTTAATCTTGTGATGGGCTCCGGCGCAGAGATCGGCAATGCCATTGCCTCCCATCCGGGCATCAATGCCATTAGCTTTACCGGCTCTTTAGAGGTGGGCAAAGACATCGCTGCCGCTGCGGCGCCGAACCTCACCAAATTGCAAATGGAAATGGGCTCAAAGAACCCGCTTGTGATTATGGATGATTGTGATTTGGATTTGGCGGTTGCTTGCGCGGTGAATGGCGCTTTTGGGGGGACAGGCCAGAAATGTACAGCCTCCTCTCGTTTGATTGTGCATAACAAGGTAAAAGCCGCCTTTACTGACGCCTTTATCGCCGCCACTGAAGCCTTGAAAGTCGGTCATGCCTTAGCGGATGGCACACAGATGGGCCCTTGCGTCAGCGCCGGTCAGCTAGAAGGTAATTTACGTTATCTCGACATTGCAAAATCAGAAGGTGGTGACATCCTCACTGGTGGCACAACGTTATCGCGGGCCACAGAGGGGTATTATATGGCGCCAACCGTCATTGATGGTCTTGATAATCAAGCGACGCCAAATCGCGAAGAAATGTTTGGCCCTATCACCTGCCTCATCTCTGCGAGCAGCTATGAAGAAGCTTTACATATTGCGAATGATACACCCTTTGGCCTAACCGCCGGCATCATGACACAATCGCATGCCAGAGCGTCCCATTTCCGTCGCAATGTAAAGACAGGTGTGGCGATGGTGAATTTGCCAACAGCTGGGACAGACTATCATGTGCCATTTGGTGGACGCGGCAGCTCTTCTTACGGTGTTAGAGAACAAGGACGAAGCGCCATTGAATTCTATACCAGCGTCAAAACATCCTATATCGGCCTAACAGCTGGCATGCCAGACTAATACTGACTAGCAAAGAGACCTTTATAGAAAAACACCCTAACGATGGTCTCGCTAGGGTGTTTTTTTATCCGTTAAGCAGAGCTTCGTGCGGCCCGTTTACGTTCATGTGGTAACAAGAAACGTTTGCGTAACCGCAATGATTCCGGCGTTACTTCCAACAGCTCATCTTCATTAATATAAGCCATCATTTCTTCAAGTGACATGCGACGAGGCGGTGTCAAAATCGTCGCTTCATCTGACCCAGAGGCCCGCACATTTGTCAGCTTTTTCCCTTTCAGAACATTCACATCAAGATCATTATCTCGTGAATTCTCGCCGATGACCATGCCTTGATACACCGCTTCTTGTGGGTCAATGAACATGACGCCACGCTCTTGCAGATTGAACAACGCATAAGCCACAGCGGCGCCTTGGTCATTTGAGACAAGCACCCCATTATGTCGCCCTTGAATATCACCTTTATACGGCGCGTAATCATGGAAAATACGGTTCATAACGCC
>WTJA01000094.1 GCA_011524995.1 Alphaproteobacteria bacterium
GCGAAGCTGCGATGTATGTCATGGGTAACTTTGCGGTTGCACCATTGCGTGAAGCTGGCCTAACTGATGACCAACTTGGTTTCATGCAGTTCCCAGAAATCACAGCTGGCATCCCAATGGCTGAAGAAGCGCCAACAGACACAGTGCACATCCCGTCAAAGGCGAAGAACAAAAAAGACGCAAAGCGTTTCTTGATCTTCATGGCGCGCGCTGACGTCCAGACAGAAGTCAACAAGATCCTTGGTCAGTTGCCAATTAACGCACAGTCAACAGTGGCTGATGACAAGTTCTTGAAGGCTGGTAACGAAATGTTGAACAACGCCTATGCTATGGCTCAGTTCTACGATCGTGATGCACCAGCTGAAATGGCATCTGCCGGCATGAAGGGCTTCCAGGAATATATGGTTAAGCCAGAGCGCCGTGATGCGATTCTAAAGCGTCTCGAAAAAGCACGCGCACGCATCTATAAGTAAGTTTGCGTCATAATTTTGGGGTAGAGGCCACTTGCCTCTGCCCTTTTTTCTTAACAAATTTTATCGTTACATCATCATTGTGAGATTGTTGGATGAGCCAAACCTTAACACCATCACCGCGCCATGAGATCCGCCGGTCTAGCTGGTGGAAACGGCATCAACAACGAGTGACGCCTTGGCTGTTTTTAGCGCCTGGCCTGATTTTCTTTACCGTTTATGTGATCTATCCCATTTTTCAGTCAATGGCGATTTCCCTCTATGAGTGGGACGGTCTATCGCCTGCGACATATATTGGTTTTGCCAATTATATTGAATTGATGGATGATGAAGAATTTTACACATCGCTATGGAATAATGTGCGCTGGCTCATCTGCTTTATGCTGGCTGTACCGCTTGGCCTTGCGATTGCCCTGTTCCTTAATCAAACCATTTTTGGCATTCGCCTGATTAAGTCACTCTTCTTCTTTCCCTTTGTGATCTCACAAGCGGTAATCGGACTGATCTTCACTTGGTTCTATGAGCCAAATTACGGCGTGATCGCCCCGCTTCTTAATATGGTGGGATGGGACGGATGGGCCATTCTAGCCGATGAGGAGTATGCCACCTATGGCATTATCTTTGCCGGCCTCTATCCGCAGATTGCTTATTGCATGATTCTCTACCTGACTGGCCTTAACAATATTTCAGCAGATCAGATTGAAGCTGGCCGCATGGATGGCGCCAAGGGCTGGTCTCTATTCTGGAACATTATCCTGCCGCAATTGCGTCCTGCGACCTTTATCGCCGTGGTTGTTACCATCATCGGGGCGCTGCGCTCATTTGACATGATTGCTATCATGACACAAGGCGGCCCATGGGGCTCAACGAATGTGCTGGCTTACTTCATGTTTGAACAAGCGCTGAGCGAATATGGCTACCGCATGGGGTATGGATCGGCGATTGCCACAATCTTATTTGCCATCATGCTGGTCTATATTACTTTCTTCATTTACCGCATGTATCGCGATGAAAAGAGAGGCTTGTAAGAGATGTTTCCGACACCGATTGAAAAAGCCGCTCCTGTCACACGCTTTAGCTATAAAATCGCCGTGCCGATTGCCTTGGTTATCTGGCTCATTCCGCTATTGGGTGTCATGATGACAGCTTTGCGTGGCCCAGGTGATATCACCGCCGGTAACCTATGGGGCATTCCCTCTGAATTAATGCTAGCGACAAACTTTAATGATGTGTTCACTAACACACCAATGTGGGATTTCATTTTGAACTCATTCAAAATCACCATTCCAACAATGATAGGCGCTGTGGCGCTGAGTTGTATGACAGGTTTTGCCCTGGCCTCTTATGAATTTAAAGGCAATCTGTTGCTGTTCTTCATGTTTGTGGCTGGTAATTTTATCCCGTTCCAGATTTTGATGATCCCTGTCCGCGACCTCACATTCCAAGTTGGTCTCTATGACACCATCACAGGGCTTGTCCTTTTCCATGTGGCATTCCAAACAGGGTTCTGCACACTCTTTATGCGCAACTTTATTCGCGCGCTACCCTTTGAATTAATCGAAGCTGCACGTATTGACGGGGCCTCGGAATTTAAGATTTTCTGGCAGATTGTCTTACCATTAATCCGCCCAGCGATAGCCGCGCTATGCGTGTTGATTTTCACCTTTATCTGGAATGATTATTTCTGGGCCACAGTCCTGATTCAAGGGCAACATGCCATGCCTGTTACCGCTGGCCTGAAATCTCTCAATGGACAGTGGATTGCTGCTTATCACCTTGTATCTGCCGGGGCGATTGTGGCGGCCATCCCTCCTGTCCTCATGTTCTTTATTATGCAACGTCACTTTATCGCTGGCCTAACATTGGGTGCCAGCAAGGGTTAAATACCAATGACTAAGATTACTATCATCGGTGCCGGTAGCACCGTCTTCATGCGCAATATCGTCACTGACATCCTACTGGAGCCGCTATTTGCTGACTGCCATATCGCGCTTCAAGATATTGATGAAAAGCGCCTTAAAACCTCACAATTAGTGGTTGATAAGATCACCTCAGCACTCGCTGTCACACCGCAAGTCACAGCAACCATGTCACGCGAAGAGGCGTTAACGGGTGCTGATTTTGTGATTTTGATGATCCAAGTTGGTGGCTACAAACCGTCAACTGTGATTGATTTTGATATTCCGCAAAAATATGGCCTTCAACAAACCATCGCAGATACGCTTGGGATTGGCGGCATTATGCGCGGCTTGCGCACAGTGCCGGTTCTAGTGGATATTGCCCGTGACATGGAACGGCTTTGCCCAGATGCGCTGATGTTACAATATGTGAATCCGATGGCGATTAACTGTTTGGCGCTGTCACAAATTGCCCCAGAGTTAAACTATGTGGGCCTTTGTCATTCAGTTCAAGGGACAGCGGCTGATCTTGCGCGTGACCTTGGCGAAGATATGGCCAACATTTCCTATGATTGTGCTGGCATTAATCATATGGCCTTTTACACACGGTTTGAGAAAACGCATGCCGATGGCACGGTTGAAGACCTCTATCCGCGCTTAATGAAAGTCGGCCAAGATCAGAGTTTTGGTCCCAACTGGGATGGGTGCACCAACCATGTTCGCTATGAAGTATTAAAGCGCCTCGGCTATTTCGTGACAGAATCATCTGAACATTTTGCCGAATATACACCCTGGTTTATCAAATCACATCAACCAGACTTGCTGACAGAATTTAACATTCCTATCAACGAATATATCAGACGGTGCGAGAAGCAAATTTCCGAATGGGATGCCCAAGAGCAAGACCTCCTCGCTGACACAAATCTTGTATGTGAAAAGTCGGTTGAATATGCAGCGCGCATTATCACCTCCATGGTCTCGGGTGAAGAAGATGTCATTTATGGTAATGTGCTGAATAAGGACCTTATTCCTGACCTGCCAGCCTATTCTTGCGTTGAAGTGCCCTGTGTCACATCGCTTGGTAAGCTGACACCGCAAAAGGTGCCGGCCCTGCCATTGCATTTGAGCCGCTTGATGCAGACCAATATCTCGGTGCAGCAACTAACGGTCGAAGCCTTGGTAACGGGTAAGAAAGATGCCATTTATCATGCGGCTATGCTTGACCCACACACAGCAGCCGAATTATCACTCGACCAAATTTGGCACATGGTTGATGATCTGCTTGAGGCACATGAGGGCTGGATCCCAGAGTTTAAATAGGCCATTTGATAGATAGATGGATATTCAAATTATCGATAGAGGCGGTGATAGACGCTTAACGCTCTATGCTGCTGATACAAAAACATATCAGCATTTTGATGGCTTGCCGCCTGTGGATTCGAGTGCCGCCCATATGCGGTGGCATCCGCTTCGCCGGGAATGGATTGGCTATGCTACGGCACGTCAATCTCGCACCCATTTGCCGAGCGTCGCAGATTGCCCGCTCTGCCCTATGAGCGAGGCAGATAAGCCAAGTGATATCCCTGTCGACGACTATGAAATTGCGATATTCACCAATCGCTTTTCCGCCTTTGCCATGGAGGCCGCGCCAGCACCAGATATCGCTGAGATTGCCACACAAAAAGGCACTGGCCTCTGCGAAGTGATTTCCTATAGCGCCGATCATAACGCAAGTCTTGCGACGATTGGCACCAAGAGAATTGCGCTGCTTATCAAAGCGCTCGGCCATCATATCACCCAGCTCTACCAGCATGATGATATCATCTGGAGCCTTCCCTTTGAAAATCGGGGACGTGAGATTGGGGTAACGCTAGACCACCCGCATGGGCAAATCTACAGCCTCTCTGTCCTGCCGAATGCGATAAAGACGATGGCAGAGGCAATGGCAGAAGATAGCCCGCTAGCAGAGATGCATGTCACCTGCCCAGAGACACAAAAATTAGCGGAAACTGACACGGCCTTTTCTTTCGTGCCAAGCTGGGCTCGCTATCCCTTTGAAAGCTGGGTGATGCCAAAGCGCGCTGTTGATGGTCCTCACCAACTGACAGATGCTGAAATCACAGATTTAGCAGAGATGATCGCTGCGACTGCCCAAAAATTAGATGCCGTTATGGATGGCCCCATGCCCTACACATTGGCATGGCAAATTGCGCCAAAAGGCTATGAGGGACGCTATCATTTTCACCTCACTTTCCAGCCTTTAAAGCGCAGCAAGACAAAGCAAAAATTCCTCGCATCTGTTGAGCAGATTTCAGGCCTATTCCTTGTTGACCTGCCACCAGAGCGTGCCGCTGCTATTTTGCGGGGCGACGAGATGATAGATGGCTGAGGCACTATTTGAAGCGCATTTCGGCGCACCACCGATGGCTGTGGCATCAGCGCATGGCCGTGTTAATTTGATTGGTGAACACACCGATTATTGCGAGGGCTTTGCGCTCCCTACACTCATCTCTCACAAGATATATGTGGCTATCACCCCGACAGATGATGATCGAATAACTGGCATCTCGTCAGAATTTGGAGAAGCATCTGCCAAGAGAGGGAACGATGTCGCTGATAGCTGGCTTGCTTTCGTTGACGGGGCGTTAACCCTGCTTGCCGCCCATGGCACCATGCCCTCTGGCCTTCAGATTGCAACGAGCACGGATATTCCAGCTGGAGCTGGCGTTTCGTCTTCTGCTGCCTTTGAAATTGCGTTATGTCGCGCCTTATCCACCCTCACAGGCATCACATTAGATGCCAATGAGATGGCACGAATAGGACAAAAGATTGAGCATGATTTCGTTGGCACGAAATGCGGCATCATGGATCAAATGGCTGTGGCGCATGCCAATCATGGGGAAGCACTATTTCTTGATTGCCGGACACTTGCCACACAGAGATTATCTCTACCGTCTGACTTCACCCTTGCGGTTATCCATTCAGGAAGCCAGCGCTCTTTATCTCATTCTGCTTATAATGAACGGCTGCAACAAACGATAGACGCGGCCAGAACATGCAAGGCAGCCTCACTCCGTGATGTGACGCTTGATCAGATAGATTCCATCCCTGACAAAATAACCTATCAGCGGGCGTTGCATGTCATTTCTGAAAATAGGCGGGTCCAAGATGCGGTCACAGCCTTGCAAACAGGTGACTTGGCATCCTTGGGCACCCTCATGACACAGAGCCATGCTTCACTGCGTGATTTATATGAGGTTTCAAGTGATGCGCTTGATAAGCTTGTGGCTGATGCCCTCGCCGCTGGCGCTTATGGCGCACGCCTCACCGGGGCAGGGTTTGGCGGATGCGTCATAGCCTTATTACCGCCGGCTCAGGCACAGGCGATTATCACTGAGATATTAGCCAACAATCCAGATAGCTGGTTGGTAGACCATCTAGATTTCTAGGATTGTTACATCTGTTTGCGCCATTTGACGATCACCCAAAATCACCTTACCGGTAAACGCCTCTGGGATCGTAACAGGCTCTGGCCCATAATGGGTAAAGATAAGATGCTTACCACGGGCACGCACACGCAAATAAGGCGGCATCGCAATCGGGGTGAGGCCTGATTTCTGCATCATATCAGATAGGATATGACGCAGCGTCTTGGCATCTGGCCACCCACACAAATAGCTGGCTTGATTACCATGAACCAAGACAGGCAAACCATCATGTGACTGGCCTTGCCCTAACCCAGACATTTGTCCCGCTTCCCGCCAGACGCTGAAGGCCCCCTCTTCCCCTTCATAAGACAAAGGCTGTGGTAAATGAGCCGGCAAGGCATCAACTCTTTGGGTGGTGAAGCCTGTCGCCTCTGCGAGGCTGCTTTGCGTTAATTCTGGTGGCAGCTGAAAATCGTCTGTCTTTAGGCCGGTGCGCGGCCCTGCCAAAATATGAGCGCCGCTTGCGATCAAACGGTCCATCAGCGCATCAGACATCGTCATTAATGACGGCGCACAAATTAACTGATAGCCGCTAAAATCGGCATCTGGCCCCACCACATCGACCGATCCTCCATTTTCACGGATAGCCCGATAGACATCCAGCAACAGCCGCAAATAATAAAAATCACGTGACTGGCCATCAAGCTCTGTCATCCAATCAGCTTCATAATCATGAATAAGGGCGATAGGGGCCTGTGTCGTCGCATCAAGCTTAAGGCCTGATAGGTCTTGGGCGAGTTGCTGTGCCTCAGCCATCCCTGGCGCATCATCATTATTCCGATATTTCAAACCCGCATGCATCTGTTCTTGCGCGAACGGGGCTTGCCGCCATCTAAAATAGGACACGAGCTCAGCATCATGGGCAATCGCCTCCCACGACCAGAGGCGCACGGCGCCCTCAGCGGGGATCGGATTATAGGCCGCCCAATTTACGGGGCCTGGCTGTTGTTCGATAATCCAGAGACGGCCCATCGCACGATATAAATCATGATGAAAGGCTTGGAAATCAGGGTCACCCACACGATAACAATCCGCCTCTAATTTGGGATCGCGGCGCGCCTTATCCTGAAGATTTTGTAAAAACCCAATCGGATAGCTATCCCATGCTGCAATATCGAGATGAGAGGCGACAGCACGCGCGTCAAATTGATTAAAATCACCCATAAAATTATGACTAATGGGATAAGGGGAATGACGGCGCAATATGTCCGTTTGCGCACGGTCAAATGATACAATCTCATCCGTTGCAAACCGGCGGAAATCCATATTATGGCTAGGATTGGCTTCAGTCACTGTCAGATTGGGCAATTCAATTTCATCAAAATGACGATATGACATTGACCAAAAAATAGTACCCCAGGCTTCGTTCAGAGCCTCAATCGTACCATAGCGCTTTGCCAGCCAGAGCCGAAAATGATCTCTTGCAGACTCACACCATGAAAGCGCGGTGTCATGACAACCATATTCATTATCGGTTTGCCACGCCGCTACATAGGGGTTTGTGCCATAGCGTTTGGCTAATATCTCAGTGATTGTCTCGCAAGCGGCACGATACCCGCGATGCGAGAAGGAATAATGACGGCGCGAACCATAGCCACGCGGCCGCCCCTCTTCATCAATAGCAATCATATCAGGCATTTGATCAAGCAGCCATTTCGGCGGTGTCGCTGTCGGGGTGCAAAGAATGACTTTTAACCCTGCCTGCCCTAATATATCGATGGCCTTATCCAACCAGCCAAATTCATATTGGCCTGGTTCCGGCTCCATCTTAATCCAGGAAAATTCAGCTATCCGCACATAGGATATACCAGCAGCCACCATCTCTGCAGCATCTTGCGCCCAGAGAGCCTCTGGCCAATGTTCAGGATAATAACAAACGCCGAGAGCTGGTTGCTTGCCCATCATGACCCCTTATGAAATAGCGGTGCCCGCCTCATTGAAATAATGCAGACGAGCGGCATCACATTGTAAGGAAATGGCATCACCAGCGGCAAGATTATCTTCATCTTCGATTTTGGCGGTGATTTCTGTGCCATCATCCAAGGTAACATAGGCCAAGGCATATTCACCCAGATGTTCACTATGGCGAATAGTGCCTTTTAATTGGGCTGCTTTGGCATTGGTTACTTCAAGATGTTCTGGCCGCACACCAACATGCGCTGTGCCTTTTAGGGCAGTCTTTGCAAATGAGCTGCCTGCACCAGAGGCTGGCAGGATATTCATTTTCGGGCTGCCAATAAATTCAGCCACAAATAGATTACCAGGCTTGTTATACAGCTCTAAGGGCGTGCCAACCTGTTCAATGCGGCCAGCATTCAACACCACAATCCGATCAGCCAAAGTCATCGCTTCGACCTGATCATGCGTTACATAAATCATGGTTGCGTCAAGCTCTGCATGGAGTTTTGCGATTTCAATACGGGTTTGCACACGCAATGCGGCATCAAGATTTGAAAGAGGCTCATCAAACAAAAAGACAAGTGGATTCCGCACAATTGCACGACCAATCGCCACACGCTGACGCTGACCACCTGATAGTGCCTTTGGCAGCCTGTCTAGATAATCTGTGATTTGCAAAGACTGCGCGGCAGCCCGCACACGGCGGTCAATTTCATCCTTTGGTGTTTTGGCCTGTTTCAAACCAAAGGCCATATTATCAAAGACCGTCATATGCGGATAAAGTGCATAGCTCTGGAAGACCATTGCCACACCACGTTCTGCTGGAACAACGTCATTGACTTCCTGACCAGCGATTTCAAGGCGTCCTGCCGTGATATCTTCAAGCCCGGCAATCATGCGCAACAATGTTGATTTGCCGCAACCTGACGGCCCTACAAAGACGATGAACTCACCTGACTCAACATCAAGATCCACCCCATGGATAACATCTGTCTTGCCATAGCTTTTTTTGATATCACGCAACGCTAATTGTGCCATGCGTTTTGCCCCCAACCTCTTATCTAAAATATGAGGTAACAGCTTAGCAATCCGCTATATAATGACAACTTATTTCTGCCTTAGTGGCAGAGAATTTTAAGTCTTTTCCGCCCTATAAGTTGGCCCTGAAAATTTTGTCAGCAAAGCCAGCAAGCCTCGCCTTATTCACAGGTAAAATCATAGGCGGTACCAAATTGTTCTGATGCGCGATTATAGGTTCGTTTCTTGGTAATGCCGCTCGACACTAAACCGAGGGATGCACAATGCTCCTCTGCAAGGAGGCGCGCTTCCGGTGCACCTTTGGTAAAGCTATAATCGGTGATGCGGAAACTGCCATCATCTTTCTCATTCACCATGAGAGGGGCAAAAATCACGACATAGAGGCCAACCGCAAATACCACTGCTGCTGTTGCCACTGTTAATTTGCGTTCAACAGGACCCATTTCTGCCATTGTGTTTCACCCTTACATTCTATGTCCGCATCTAGTCCTAAACGTAACTTCACAACCTGTCAAAGTCACTTATAGAGTTGACATATGGCTAAGCGGCTACAGATACTAACCCATGGACTAGCTAGGAACAACAAATAGGAGGAAATGATGAGATCACTCAAAACGACTGTCATTGCTGCTATCTTAACAGGGTCATTTGTTGCCCCTGCTTTTGCAGCATCATGGGATGTCTCTTTATGGGGCAAGCGCCGCGCTTTTACCGAACATGTAGAGCGTCTCGCAGAATTAGTATCAGACAAAACCAACGGCGAATTTACGCTTAACTTATCCTATGGTGGTTTATCTAAGAACCGTGAAAACCTAGATGGGATCGCAGCAGGCGCGTTTGAAATGGCACAATTCTGTGCTGGCTATCACCGCGATAAAAATCCAACCATTACGGTGATGGAACTGCCATTTCTTGGCGTGTCTGACTTGCGCGCTGAAATCGCCGCATCGCAAGCCGTATACAACCATCCTGCAACGCAAAAGGATTTGGCACGCTGGAATGCGACATTGTTAATGCCGTCACCATTGCCACAATATAATATCGCTGGCAAAGGCGCTGCACCTGCTGGGCTATCCGATCTAGAGGGGATTAGCATCCGCGCCACAGGTGGTATTGGTAAAGCCCTTGGTAAGGTTGGCATCAACCCTGTCTCTCTCGGCGCCGGTGAGGTTTATGGCGCAATGGAATCAGGCGCTATCCAAGGGGCGGCCTTTGCACCACACGCGCATCTGTCATTCAAGGTAGTCGATGAAGCTGAATGGTGGACATCAAACCTCAATCCTGGCTCTGTTAATTGCCCTGTGGTGGTGAATTCAGAAGCGCTTGCTGACCTTTCAGATGCACATCGCGCGGCCCTGCTTGGTTCTGTTGACGAAGCCCTTGATTGGTATGTTGAAAAATATCAGGTGTCAGTCGACAAATTTAACGCCAAAATCGCAGAGAATAATATCCAAGTCCTTACATTCTCAGATGCCGATGTTGCCGCGATTAAAGCAACAGCGCAGCCTGTTTTGGACGAATGGCTCGCTGATATGGATGGCCGTGGCCTCCCAGGGCAAGAGCTCTATGACCTTGTCCAATCAACATTAGCAGCGCAATAAGCCTTGCTTTACATGGCCAGCTTGTTACCAGGCTGGCCATACCTTACGCGGCAATCAAGGATACGAACCACAAATGAGCTCAGCCCTTGTTCATACAGATAACTCTGCCTTAAGCTATTGTGATCAAAGCCTCTTATGGCTTGAGAGAAAATTAAACCTAGCTGGCGGCATCATTGTTTTATTTATCGTTTTATTCTCGGTCATCAATATTATTGGGCGCGGCCTGTTAAACCAGCCCTTTAATGCCTATTTCGATTTGATGGGCCAATCTGTACCTCTTATCGCCTTTATGGGCTTGTCCTATTGCCAGCGAGATGGTGGTCATATTCGCATGGATTTACTCATTGGGCGCTTTTCTGGCCGCCTATTATGGACTGTCGAAGCCATAAGTAGCTTGCTGACATTTGCTCTAATTACGCTGCTCGCTTATGGGGCATGGCTCCATGCCGAACGCTCCTTAACGCTGGGTGATTCCACAGAAGATATTGGCCTGATTATCTGGCCTTTTAAGCTTGTCTTAGTCATCATGTTTGGCGTCTTGCTCGCGCGATTATTCATCCAATTATGGGGATATGCGCGGCTTATCATCTCGCCAGATGCGCTGCCTATTGCAGTGCCTGTGATTGAAGATGTCGCCGCACAAGCCCAGCGTGAAGCCCGCAATGCCACCGGGGAGGATAGTGCATCATGAGCCCGATTGATGTTGTTCTAATATTAGCTGCCCTTCTCCTGCTTTTGGTATTCTTAGGGTTTCGTGTTGCCTTTGCCGCTGCCCTGGTTGGTATGATTGGCCTGTGGGTTCATTTTGCCATCTTCAAAGATCGGGGCCTGATAGATGGGTTCTACAAGGCTGTGCAAATTGCGGGTTTGACGCCACATTCAAAATTATCAAGCCAAACGCTCGGCCTTATCCCTACCTTTATCGTCATCGGATTTTTGGCCTATTATGCTGGCCTGACCAAATCGTTATTTGAAGCAGCAAAAAGATGGTTAGGCTGGCTGCCCGGCGGCCTTGGCCTATCTACGATTTTTGCGACGGCTGGATTTGCTGCTGTCTCAGGCGCCAGCCTTGCCACCTCAGCTGTCTTTGCCCGCATCGCCATTCCCGAAATGCTAAAGCTTGGCTATGATAAGCGATTTGCCGGCGGCGTTGTGGCTGCTGGTGGCACGCTTGCCTCGCTTATCCCTCCTTCGGCCCTACTGGTTGTCTATGCCATTATCACCGAAACGTCTGTTGGCATGCTCTTGCTAGCCGGCTTTATCCCAGGCTTCGTCTCAGCGCTTATCTATGGCGCCCTGATCATTGGTATGGCAAAGATACGGCCGCAACTAGGCCCTGTTGTCACAGGCTTTAGCTGGCGTGAACGCTTTGCCTCTCTGCCTGGTACCTTGCCTATTTTCTTTGTCGTAGCTGTTATCATCGGTTCTATTTCTACCGGTTGGGCGACGCCGACCGAAGCTGGGGCGCTTGGCGCCTTTGTCGTGCTGATTGTGGCATTACTGCAAGGCATGAAACGTGCCGATCTTAAGCTCGCTTTGATGGAGGCAGCCAAATTATCAGCGATGATCTTTGCTATGATTTGGGGCGTGCTTATCTTTGTGCGCTATCTCGGCTTTGCGCGTGTCCCGCAATATCTAGAGAGTTGGATCACAAGCCTCGATCAACCTGCCATGGTCGTTTTATTGGCCATTCTGCTCATTTATGTTGTGCTAGGCATGTTCATGGATGCGATTGGCATGATGATCTTAACGCTTCCTATCACCTTCCCCGTGGTAATGGCCATCAATGGGGGCGAAGATGTGAGCGCGAGCCTCTCAGCCTTTGGCATGTCAGGTGAGCATACTGCCATCTGGTTTGGGATATTGGTCGTGAAAATGGCAGAACTATGCCTTATCACGCCGCCCATTGGATTGAACTGTTTTGTCGTGGCAGGGGTGCGTCCTGAATTAAGTGTACAGGATGTGTTCCGGGGGGCTTCGCCTTTCTTCATCGCTGATGTGATCACCATTATAGTGCTTATTGCATTCCCTGAGATCATTCTATTTTTGCCAAATGCCCTAGGGTGATGTTGTTTGTCGTCATTTGCCTTTTGTGCCAAAGCAGGATAGATCAAAGCAAATAGCAATGAGGTCACCTGATGCCAGACTGGCAGTTTTTTCATAAGCTAGAACCCTATGAGGCACGACTGGCCGCAATGCAGGCGCATGTCCAAGCCATGCAAAAGGGGCAAGCTAATGAGGCGATTTGGGTACTATCTCATGAGGCTGTCTATACGGGCGGCACCTCTGCGACAGCATCAGATATTCTTAGCAAGAGCGACATTCCCTTTGTTGAAACGGGGCGCGGCGGCCAATGGACCTATCATGGTCCTGGTATGCGTATTGCTTATCCGATGCTTGACCTCAATCAACGTGTGGCCGATTTGCGCCTCTATGTGCATCAGCTAGAAGCCTGGGTCATTGATATTCTGGGGTGCTTTGCTGTCGAAGGACATCGCCGTGAGGGCCTACCTGGCGTCTGGGTCAAACGTGAGGATGGGTCTGGCTATGATAAGATTGCAGCGCTTGGTGTGCGTGTCTCAAAATGGATAACCGCGCATGGCTTTGCCATCAATAATGCGCCGTCTTTATCCGCCTATGATGCGATCGTGCCTTGTGGCGTCACTGATGCGGGTGTGACAAGCCTCGCCGCACTTGGTCAGGATATTAGCGATGCCGAACTCGATATGGCCATTCAGGATTGTTTTGCGACCCATTTTGGCGACGCTAGCCCCATGGCATGGCGTCCCTAAACGCCGCCTTATTTAAACCTCTAAAATGATAAAAAGCGCGGCGATGGCGCGATCAGCCTGCGCTGCTAGATACGCGCTATCTGTTTGGCGCCCCATCATCCCTTCAATCGGCCCTTCATAATGAACAAGCTGGTTACGCATAGAACGAAGCCAATCTAACTTTTTACGATCAGCGAGCGGTAGATAATCAAAGCCATCAGAGACGAATTCATCATCATCCTCATCAAAGGAAAAGACTTGGTCCTCATGACGAATCACATCCACCAAAGTTGCAGCCAGGATAATCGCAGTTGCGGGGAGCTTAGCGCGGATAGCACCTTGTAATTCATGTAATAGCTGGGTGGCATGTGGCCCAACACCAAGCTGGGCCACTGATAAAGATAAGAATTTGGCGGTAGCCGAACTCATGAACGGTTATGATGCCTCATCTGCTAAATCCAAGGTCAGGATCAAATCTTCAACATTGAGATTATCGCCTTCTTTGGCATGAACTGATTTCACTGTGCCAGATGCTTCGGCTTGCAGCATATTTTCCATTTTCATCGCTTCGATAATCGCGACATTCTGGCCTTTCTGCACCTCATCACCAGCTTTGACAAGCAAGCTTGTCAGCAAGCCTGGCATAGGGGCGATGACCTCATCTGCACCGGCATTTTCATCAACCACTGGCATATGTGCCAGAAAACTAGCGGCCCGGGCTGGATAAAGTGTGAAATGAACGCGATGCGAGCCTTTTGTCAGCGTCACATGATGGTTGTCACGCTGCATTTGTGCCGCAAATGGCGCATCATTAATTATCAGATGATTGGCCCCGTCTTCGGCAATGTCAGAGATGACATAACACGCATCGGCAATAACCACACCTAATTCACCTTCTGCCCCAAAGCCAATCTGCGCTTCTGTCACAGTGCCAGCTTGGTCAGTGATGACGTAATGCTGTTCTGGCTCGCCCTGATGATGACGCGCTTCAGCTTCCCAAACCGCACTCAGCGCCATGGTAATCAAGCTGTTATAGATATCGCCTGACGGAATTGATGGCTGAAACCCATCGGCAAATTCTGAAGCGATAAAACCAGTTGTGATATCCCCTTTGCGATAATGCTCATTTTCTAGCACTGCCGAGAGGAATTGGCGGTTTGATTGGATACCTTTAATTTCATAATCATCCAAGGCCGCTTCAAGGCGTGTAATCGCCTCTTCTCTGTTATCCGCAAATGAGATAAGCTTGGCGATCATCGGGTCATAGAACATGGAAATCGCGCCACCTTCTTCGACACCTGAATCCACTCTGACGCCCTCACCTTCCGGTTCACGATAGCGGAGCAGTTGGCCGATAGATGGCAAGAAATCACGCTCTGGGTCCTCAGCATAGAGGCGGGCTTCCATCGCCCACCCTTTAGGTGTGATATCAGATTGTTGAAGGGTGAGGCTCTCACCAGCGGCAACGCGGATCATCCATTCTACCAAATCAAGGCCATAGACCATTTCTGTGACAGGATGCTCTACCTGCAATCTGGTATTCATCTCAAGGAAATAGAAATCTTGATCAGCGCCAACAATAAATTCAACTGTCCCTGCTGAACGATATTCCACAGCCTTTGCTAGTGCGACGGCCTGTTCCCCCATCGCTTTACGAGTTTCAGGTGAAATAAAGGGGCTAGGTGCTTCTTCTAGCACCTTTTGATGGCGCCTTTGGATAGAACATTCACGCTCACCCAAATAGACAGCGCCACCTTTCCCATCAGCCAAAATCTGAATCTCGATATGACGCGGGCGTACGACGAACTTTTCGATAAAGACACGGTCATCACCAAAGGCATTACGCGCTTCATTCATGGCAGCACGCATCCCATCGGCAAGCTCAGCTTCGGTTTCGATGACGCGCATACCCTTACCGCCGCCACCAGCTGATGCTTTGACCATCACCGGATAGCCAATCTCTGCTGCGGCTTTGGTTGCTTCTTCAATATCAGATACGGCATCTGGTGTGCCAGGCACGCACGACACACCTGCCTCACCAGCGAGTTTCTTAGATTCAATCTTGTCGCCCATCACCTCAATCGCATAAGAAGCAGGGCCAATAAAGGCGATGCCCGCTGCTTCAACGGCAGCAACAAAGGCAGCATTTTCAGATAAGAAGCCAAAGCCAGGATGGATGGCCTCAGCCCCTGTCTGCTTAGCAACTTCGATGATTTTATCGGCCTTCAAATAGCTGTCAGCCGATGCTGACCCGCCAATATGATAGGCTTCATCTGCCATTTTCACATGCGGTGTGTTGGCATCCGCATCAGAATACACCGCTACCGTGGCGATATTCATCTTGCGAGCTGTTTTGATAATACGACAAGCAATCTCGCCGCGGTTTGCAATCAGAATTTTTGAAAACATAGATCCGGTCTCCTTGGCGTGATCGCTACAGTGGCAAATTGTCATGTTTGCGTGGGGGATTGGTCAGCTCTTTATCTTTGAGCATCGCCAAAGCCCGCCCTAAACGTCGGCGAGAATTGCGTGGCATGATGATATCATCAATATAGCCGCGTCCTGCCGCAACGAATGGGTTTGCAAATTTTTCACGATATTCATCCGTCCGCGCTTTTAACGCATCAGCATCAGCCGCATCCTCACGGAAGATAATACGCGCGGCCCCTTCTGGCCCCATCACGGCAATCTCGGCTGATGGCCAGGCATAATTCACATCACCACGCAAATGTTTAGACGCCATCACGTCATATGCGCCGCCATAGGCTTTGCGTGTGATTAAGGTCACTTTCGGCACTGTGGCCTCAGCATAGGCATAAAGAAGCTTGGCGCCTTGCGAGATAATACCGCCCACTTCCTGAGACAAGCCAGGCATAAAGCCAGGGACATCTACCAACGTAACCAGCGGAATATTAAAGGCATCACAGAAGCGCACAAAACGTGCCGCTTTGCGAGAAGCATTGATATCAAGACAACCGGCTAGCACCAGGGGCTGGTTTGCGACAATCCCAACAGAGCGCCCTTCGATACGCGCAAAACCGCAAATAATGTTTGAAGCAAAATCCTTATGAATTTCAAACATCTCACCATCATCAACAATCTCTGCGATGACATGTTTCATATCATACGGGGTATTTGGGTTATCTGGAATAATCTGGTCAAGCACCGCCGAAGGGCGGTCCAGCGGATCATGTGATGGATAAGACGGGGCCTCTTCGCGATTGGATAGCGGCAAATAGCTCATCAATTCGCGCGTGCGCATCAACATTTCAAGGTCATTGGCAAAGGCGCCATGTGCGACACCAGATGTGCGGCTATGCATCTTTGCACCACCAAGCTCATCCGCAGTCAGGTCTTCATGCGTCACAGTCTTCACCACATCTGGGCCTGTCACGAACATATAGGACGAGCCTTCGACCATAAAGATGAAGTCAGTAATGGCAGGGGAATAAACAGCCCCGCCAGCACATGGCCCCATGATGAGAGAGATTTGCGGGACAACACCAGAGGCAAGGACATTGCGTTGGAAGACTTCTGCATAGCCCCCTAATGATGCCACACCTTCCTGAATACGCGCGCCACCAGAATCATTTAGCCCAATGATAGGGATGCCAGCCTTGATCGCTTGGTCCATCACCTTACAGATTTTTGCGGCATGCGTTTCTGACAGAGAGCCCCCAAGAACTGTAAAATCTTGAGAATACACAAAGACAGGACGCCCTGCGATAGTACCATATCCTATCACCACCCCATCACCTGGGATTTTATTGTCTTCCATGCCAAAATCATGACAGCGATGCTCAACGAACATGTCCCATTCTTCGAATGAGCCCTCATCAAGCAATACATTGAGCCTCTCGCGCGCTGTCAATTTACCTTTGGCGTGTTGGGCATCGAGACGACGTTGCCCCCCACCAAGCCGAGCCGCCGCGCGCTTTTCTTCTAATTGTGTCAAGATATCAGTCATGATCCTTTTCCCCTTATGCTTTCTGAGCCTCATCTAATAGGCCTAAAAAGTGCCACGCATCCTCATATTCACGTTGAATATTATCGCGGCGTTCAATCGCCCACTCATCAGCACCCCATTTCTCTTCCTGATGATATTCATCAAGAAATGACAGCTGCATCAAAGCGTCGACATCAATATGCTTATCATGGAAAGCCAGCCCCAATGCAAACGAACCTGATAATGTCGCGGCTCTGTATAAAGCCACATAGCGCCACATATCAAGTGGCTCCACAATCTCTGTCAATCGGTGGCTAACGTCAACGGGCTGGGCCTGCGGCATAATGCCCGTGAAAATTTCAAATCTCACATTATATTCGGCTTGTAGCCAGTCATTGATTGCGCCCCATTTTGCGGCTTGCTTTTCAGCCAGATCTGGGTCTTCGTCAGCTGTTGCATGATAACTAATCAGGTCATTTAACCCATAGCGCACCATTTCGGCATCAAGCGTTGAGCGCTGCGTCATCACCCTATCAATGACCGTGGAAGCGAGCGAGAAGACAGGCATAGTCTCTGGCCTAATATCATCTTGTTGAGCATCAAACTCATCTCTTACTGCCTTTGCTACGGCTTCATTTGGCAAGAGAAGTGGCTGCTTCGCAGGTGTCTTTAACAACCCACTATCAAGATAGACCTCAAAGCCCGCAGGCTGCGCTTGATAGCTAACCTCTTTGTAAAATCTCTTAGCGGCTTTCTGTTCCATAACGCTATGGCCCCTTATCGGAAAAATCTAGGCGGGAATGTGTGTGTTTAGAAAACGCACAAGATCAGGAAAATCAGGCGTGATATAACAGGCGCCTTCCTCCTGTAATACATCGTCAGCATGATAGCCCCAGCCCACACCAACAAAATCCATCTTGGCATTCATAGCACAGCGCGCATCATTGATGGTGTCGCCAATCAAACAGGCACGGCTAAGCGCTACACCTGTGCGCCGCAATGCCTCAAGCGCCATATCTGGTGCTGGTTTTACGGGCACATCATCGGCGGTCAAGGTCACATCAAATAATTCTGTTATGCCATAAATCTCAAGATGAGCTCGCAAACCAAATCGCCCCTTATTGGTGACAATCCCTAATAGCCAGCCTTCTTGTGAGAGCGCCTCTAAAGCGGACTGCGCGCCGGGGAATAGCTTATCTGCTTGGTGAGAGGGTGATGTTAGTTCGCGATGAGCGGTGGCACGATAGGCGTCGAAGATCTTTTGCGCCATTGCCCTATCGCCAGCGGCATAATCAAGCGCGGCATCCATCAAACCTTTGCCGATATTTTGCCGAATGAGCTTTTCATTTGGTGCTGACACACCCACCTCGCCACAAGCTGCTTGAGTGTTTCGAATAATGGAGGTCACTGAATCTGCCAACGTTCCATCAAAATCAAATAAGGCGATACGCAGTTCGGACATCTCCTATCTCTCCTCTGTAAAATCTGGCATTTGTGTTGGCACGTCAGACATCATTTCAAGATAACGCAAGGCAGATGTGAAATGTGCTGGCAAAGGCGCTTCTAGGAGACGGCCATCTGGCAGCCGCAGGAATTGCGCATGTAAGTGTAATTGCTTTGCAAAATCATGGCCAGGATGCGCCTCTGCCCCGGCATATTTACCATCGCCCAAAATCGGGGCATTTTGGGTTAACATATGGACACGGAGCTGATGGGTTCGCCCAGTACGTGGCTGCAATGCCACAAGCGACATGGCACCTGCTGACCGCGCGCAGGTGGTAAAAATCGTGTGGGCAAATTGACCATTTTCGAAATCCGGCGACATCTTTTCGCGCCCCATAGGCCCTGATTTGGCGAGAGGAATGCGGATATGACCGTCATCTGCGATATTGCCTAAAATCAACGCCAAATAGGATTTACGAATGGCATGTGATTGGAAAGCGGCGGCTAGCTCTCTAGCCGCTTTATCATGTTTGGCCACAAGCAATAGCCCAGAGGTGTCTTTGTCCAAACGGTGAACCAATTTTGGCCGCGTTTGACCAGAAAAGGCTGATTGCAACACGCCATCAATATGACGTGTGGTCGATGTGCCGCCTTGCACGGCTAAGCCAGCTGGTTTGTTGAGCGCAATCCAATCTTTTGTTTCTTCGAGGACTAGCCCCTCAAAGAAGGCACGATCCGCTTTTTGTTTTTGGGCAGAGGGCTGCGAGGTCACAGGTGCCTGCGATGGTGTATCAGCTGTCAAAAGCCAATCAGGCAATTTTAAAATCTGCCCCTCCTGACAACGGTGATTAGCTTTCACCTTCGCCCCATCAAGACGCATTAGCCCCGACCGCAACGATTTTTCAATCTGCACCTGTTTAATATGCGGAAACTGGCGCTTGATGGCTCTATCTAAGCGGCTATCTTGTTCTGATGATGGTATAGTAAATTCAGCCATAATTACTTCACCCCCATACCCAAGCGCACGAGATAATAGGCAGCAAAAAAGACAAAGAGCGAGCTGAAGACAGAGAGGCTTATATAGGTGACTAAGGTGCCATAAGCGCCTTTATCAAAAAGTGTAAAGCTATCGAGGGTAAAGCTAGAGAATGTGGTAAGCGCACCACAAAGCCCAATCAGCATAAAGGGGCGCCAGACCTCATATTGTGGATGCGCCATCAGATAGGCGGCGAGCCCGCCCATCACAGCACAACCGAGGATATTAGCCAGCAACGTTGCGGCCCATAGCGGCCATGCCATAGTCCCCCCTATCAGAAGCGACAGACCATAACGCATAGAGGCACCAATCGCACCACCAGCAGCCACAGATAAAAAGGTCGTAAACATGGGCAGTATCTAGCCTATTTTACGCCAAAAATCCAGCCTTCCTTCTGCGCAGCAGGCGGCACATCCCATAGGCTCTTATCACCTGATAGCCCGCGCAGGGCCGCTGCGGAAATGAGGGCATCGGCATCATCGCCATCTGGACCAGCGGCAATAAAATCATCTGGCACAGGTGCAGAGCCAAAAAAGGACAAGGCATGGTTGATATTTTTGGGGTCAGTATGCGCCCCATTAATGGCCTTAATACCCGCCATCGCAAAATAGTAAGACGGAAAAATCTCAACCAAGGTCAAGGATGCCTCTGACCTTGTTGCAAAAGGCCAGATAGATGCCTTATTCGCGAAATGATGGCATAGCCGCATCCCTGCCAATGAGCCGGTCCCCACACCAGCTGGCCCCACACAATTAAAGGTAGGACTTGGTGATTTGACTGATGCCGCGGCTTGCTCAGTTATTCGACGACGCGATCGGAATCGTGCCCCCTTGCGGCCTGCTGGCGCATTATAATAAGCGCCATAATGCGGATGATCCCATATCATACCGCCATAGAGGTCAGAGGCATCGCCACTACATTCATCTACCAACGCCCAAAGGGCTGGCGCATCGCCTGGTTGCACAAGAGATGCGGCGAGGCCTGGGAAATACACACCCTCATCAGCAAATGGATAGGCAAAGGCAAAATCGATCCCAGCTAAGACACGCGCATCTGTGGAAAGGTGCTGCAGATAGCTGACCACTTCCCTGCGGCTAAAATAAGCATTCCCAGAGGGTGGCATTACCTTTTCAGGAACAGCCGTACCGTGCGGCGCGCAAAAGACAGATATCCCCTTATGGCGGCGGCCTTTGGCCCCCGACCAATCAATACCCACAAAAAAATCAAACATTACCCAGATTCTCGTAATTTCTGCCAATAGGCCAAGCGTTTGGCAATATCCCGTTCAAAGCCAATTTCCCGCGGTGCATAATAGGTTTCGCGCGGCATCTCATCTGGAAAACAATGCTGACCGGAAAAGCCATGCTGGCTGTCATGGTCATAAGCATAGCCTTTCCCATACCCCATATCTTTCATCATTTTTGTAGGCGCATTGAGCAAATGCTTTGGTGGCGGCACAGCACCTGTGCGATGGGCTGCTTTGAGAGAGGCCTTCGCCGCGACATAGGCGGCATTGGATTTCGGGGCCGTGCTCAGATAAATGACAGCTTGCACAAGTGCCAAATCGCCCTCTGGTGAGCCCAGCCTCTCATAAGCTTGCCAAGCGGCCAAGGCCTGCGGCAAGGCTTGCGGATCAGCAAGACCAATATCTTCGGACGCAAAACGTGTGAGCCGGCGTGCGATATAGCGCGCATCCTCGCCAGCGCTCAACATCCGCGCAAGCCAATAAAGGGCCGCATCACAGTCTGATGCGCGCAACGATTTATGAAGCGCAGAGATAAGGTTAAAATGCTCATCTCCTGCCTTATCGTAATTCAGCGCTTTTTTAGATAGAATCTCAGCAAGGTCCTCAGGCGCCAAAACCTCTGGCAGGTGCCGTTGTGCGGCTAATTTCTCAACCATATTTAACAGATAACGCCCATCACCATCTGCCATCTCTATCAAAGCGGCCTGCGCCTCTGATGATAGGCCAAGAGATTTCGGCAAATAGGCCTCGGCACGCGCCAATATCGCCGCTAAGGCGTCTTTGCCTAGCAACGTCAAAGATAAGATCTGGACGCGTGATAATAGCGCTGCATTTAAGGCAAAAGATGGGTTTTCCGTGGTTGCACCGATAAGCCTCACCGTTCCTTTTTCAATGGCCGGCAAAAGCGCATCTTGCTGTGCTTTGTTGAAGCGATGAATTTCATCAATGAAAATCAGGGTGCGTTGACCATGGGCAAAGCGCTCTTCTGCTGCGGCAAAAAGGCGCCTGACATCTGCAAGCCCATCTAGAACAGCTGATAAGGTTTCAAAATGATCGCCCGCCTGCCGCCCAACGAGATGGGCAAAGGTTGTCTTCCCCGTACCAGGCGGTCCCCATAGGATAAGCGAACCTGTGGTCAGGCTGGCTTCATCAAGCGATGACAGAGCTGGCTGACCAAAAAACTCATCTAAGCTTTGGGGGCGCAATCGTTCGGCCAGAGGTATGGCCTGTTGTGACACATCATCAATCATAGCGCAGAGTGTAGCAGACTGCCCCCCTTATCTGCTAGCGCTGTCTTTCCTTAAAGGCGCCCAATTACCAACCAGTTTGATTGATGATCATCTGTGCTTTACTCGCATTTTCTGCCAAGGCTTCAATCGGCAAGCTGTCAGCTTTGAACTGCCCCCATAGTGAAAGCGCCTCTGCCATAGGGACAGACTCAACGACAGGATATTCGTAATTCACCTCACCATAAAGCTGCTGTGCGTCCTCAGAAACGAGGAATTCAAGCAATTTGACGGCATTCTCTTTGTTAGGGGCATATTTAGCAACGCCGCCACCGGAAATGTTGATATGCGCGCCTCTATCCTGCTGGTTTGGGAAGATGAGGCGAATGGCTGAGGCCCAATCCTGTTGCTCTGTCTCTTCAGCGGTTAGCATTTTGCCATAATAATAATGGTTCATAATCGCCACATCACACTCGCCAGCATAAATCGCCTTGGCTTGCGCGCGGTCATTGCCTTGTGGGCGGCGT
>WTJA01000056.1:0-5621 GCA_011524995.1 Alphaproteobacteria bacterium
AATAGGAGGCGCTATGCTTATCGCCATCTTGGTCCTGAAAACCACGCGACGAGCGAGTGGCGCACACCTTTGGTGACAGGGGACACACGGTGGCGTAGATAGGACGGAAACACCAAGACACTTCCTAATGCGGCAAAGTCCGCTGTTGTTTTGACCTCATCAAATTCAAAGGCGCCACCCTCATAGCTGGCTGGGTCACTGAGCGGGATTGTGACTGATAATTTCCTATCTAGCGGGCCTTGCTCATTCCAGTAAATATCATGATGCCAATCATAATGGCCGTATTCTGAGGCAAAATAGCTCGTGAATTGCACATCAGCTTGCGGTGTTACATCAACGTCAAAACTAGCCTCATTGGCACGGCTCACAAATGACCATAACAGAGATTTCACATCCTCATCCGTGACCCAGCCAATCGTGCTTCGGCGCAGTGCAGACGCATCTGGCGCGGTTGAAAAAACCGTTCCCTCTTGCGCCGTTGCGGCGGCCCCCACCTCCTTTAGGTGCGCAATTTCATCTGCGGATAAGGCATTGATAAAATGGTGAAAGAGCTCTCTCATGCGATACGCCTATTTGTTGTTTGTCAGACGGTATAGGCCGCCATTATTGGCATCATTAATGAGATAGATAACCCCCTCATCACTAACCGCCACATCTCTGATACGCCCTAAATCACCATCTAAAATCACGCGCTCTGAGAGGGGGTGTCCATCCTCTGATAATGTTAGGGCATAAAGGCGTTGAAACTTTAAGGACCCGACCAATAATTTGCCTTGTAGCTCTGGAAAATGAGAGGCGTTGTCAGGGTAGAATGCCATGCCAGACGGGGCAATTGAGGGATCCCAAACCCATAAGGGGTCAATCATATCAGGTCGGCTCTTTTCGGCACTAACAGGTGTGTTGGTCCCATATTCTTTGCCATGGCTAACAAGCGGCCAGCCATAATTTTCACCAGCTGTGATTATGTTAATCTCATCGCCTCCTTTGGGGCCATGCTCATGCGCATAGAGGGCGCCACTTTGCGGGTGCTGCGCGAGGCCTTGCGGATTGCGATGGCCAATGGCATAAATCTCTGGTGCCCATCTATCTCTCAATGGTGTATTTGTGGCCGGGCGACCATCTAGCTGAAGGCGAATGATGCTCCCTGAATGAAGGCGCGGGTTTTGCGCAGATTGTCTCTCGCCGCGATCGCCAAGGCTTGCAAAAAGATGATTGTCCTGAAGCACGAGGCGGCAGCCAAAATGATGGGCCGATGGGCTCTGATGATTAGAGGTAAAGATTGTCATGCGCCCTTGCAATGATGTGCCCACTAGCCGCGCTTTATCAATGGCTGTCGCGACATTATCTCCGACAGCTTTGGCATAGCAGAGATAGAGCCAATCGCCATCTACCAGCACATCAAGCAACCCGCCCTGACCGAAATGAGCCACCTGCGGCACGCCGCTAATAGGCGTGGTTTCGCCGGTATCTAAGGCTATTTTAACAAGACGCCCGGGACGTGTGGTGATGATCATCTCATCACGGGATAGAAAATCCATTCCCCAAGGGTGCGATAGCGCCTCGCCAACCTTATGCAACCTCATCTCTGCTGTGGCAGTCGAGGTGAGAAGGGATAACCATCCTCCGATGAAGAGGCTCATCAAAGATGTCAAAGGGCGACGCATAGCTTGGTCCTGCTGTTAGATGAACATAGGACCGATAGGGTATCAGACTCTGCTGAAACGGACAATCTGGACGCAACCTCTTATGCTATTTTCAAGCCTGAAGCTGCATCCTCTATCATGATAGGGCGCCTATCTTGCCGCTCTTTTGCCAGGTACTTCAATAATCAAAATCTCACAATCACTGTCAGCTTTGATTTTGATGCTATTTTCGCGTGAGATCGCATAGCCATCGCCTTTCTTCCCTTTTTGACCATTGACTGACGCACTACCCTCGGAAATCAAAAGATATGCTTTGCCAGTGATACGGTGATGAATCAGCGTATCTTTTTGCAAAGAACCGGCGTAGATGCGCGCATCTTGTTGGATTTGCAACGGCGCCTTACCATCACCTGATACAAGTAAAGGCAATTTTGATGTCGCAGGTGTTTTTGGGAATTCAGCAGTGTCCCAGCGTGGCGGAATCCCTTTTTTGTTCGGCTCAATCCAAATCTGGAAGATGTTTGTCTCAACATCTTCAAGGTTATATTCCGAATGAAAAATCCCTGTGCCAGCAGACATGACCTGAACATTTCCGGCGGTCGTGCGTCCTTTGTTGCCCTGATTATCTTTGTGCGTAATCGCGCCAGCTCTGACATAGGTGATAATTTCCATATCCCGATGCGGATGTGTGTCAAACCCTGTGTGAGGGGCAATGCGGTCGTCATTAATGACCATCAACTCACCGTGACTTAGTTTTTTAGGGTCAAAATAACGGGCAAAGCTAAAATGATGTTTGGCATCCAGCCAGCCGTGATTGGCGCCGCCTAAGCTATCAAATGAATGATGTGTAATCATAATGTCACTCCTTTATTGCTATGGGTGATACGTTATGCGGCAGGCGCAAGATGATGGGATAGGGTTGATACAACCGCATCAATCTCAGCTTTTGCCTCAGTAAGCCCAGCCTCTCTTGCCTCTGGTCCCATATCCATGCCATTGGCGGCGATGAAAGACAAAGAGCGCAGGCCCATAAAGCCAAAAATATGACGGAGATAACCTGTTTGGAAATCTGCCGGATGTAGGCTGTCTTGCGCGCTTGGACGGTAATTGCCTCCTCTGGTTGAGAGGATAATGACCGGCTTGTCTTGCAATAATCCTTTTGGCCCGTCAGCGCTGTAACCAAAGCTTTTGCCCGGGCGGACGACATAATCCAACCATTGGCGCATGAGCGCGGTCATAGTGAAGTTATGAAACGGTGCGGCAATAACAACCATATCTGCTGCCTCTAATTCAGTGATTAACTCATCAGACAAAGCAATTGCTTGTTCTTGTTGCGCGGTTGTCGCGCCATCTTGTGTGCGTAATGCTGAAATATCACCCTCTTCAAGTGATAGAAGCGCGGTGTCACGGAGGCGGCGGGTGGTAACAGTGGCTGACTTGTCTGTCTCTTGGAAGGCAGCAATGAATGTCTGAGCCAGTTCGGCTGAGAGTGAGGTATCTCTGGGCGATGTTTCGAGAACATATATGTTGGTCATGTTATCTTCCTAATTTGAAAAAATTCCTGTGATGACTAAAATGTATAGAAAATATATGTTATATAAAGGGCTATAAATGACATTCACTTAAAACTAAAAGTTTGTAATTATGTTTTTGCAATCATCTTATGAGGCCTTGCGCGCTGTGGTTCAAACGCGCAGTTTTACCAAGGCAGGCGCGCAACTTGGGATCTCGAGCGCGGCTGTTGGTAAACATATCAAATTATTAGAGGAGCGTTTGAACTTGCGGCTATTTCATCGCACCACGCGCACAGTAACACCAACAGAAGCCGCGTTGAAATTGTCTGATGCCTTGCATTACAGCCAAGATTATTTGACCCAAACACTAGACCAACTAGCTGATGCGCAAACAGCACCCACGGGTAAATTGCGGGTGAATGTGCCTATGTCCTATGGGGAGCAGTTTCTGGCACCTGCTATTGCGCGCTATGCCGCCTTATATCCAGATGTCACTGTGGATGTTGATTTTGATGATAAGCGCGTTCATTTGATTGAAGAGGGCTATGATGTCATCGTGCGCATTGGCGCGCTAGAAGATTCAGGGCTTATTGCCAAACGAATTTCTGATTTCCCGATCCTATTATGCGCGAGTCCTGACTTTATTGCTACCCATGGTATGCCAACAAGACCAGAGGATGCGGCCCATTTTCCCATGATTTGCTATTCGAATGCACCAACACCCTCCTTGTGGCAGTATCAGACCCCAGAAGGGCAGGCCCAGAGCCTATCCCTGTCGCCGGCGCTCTATGCCAATAGTGCGACGATGATGAAAGAGGCCTGCCTTGCCGGGGTAGGGCTAGCATTATTGCCTTATTTTAGTTGCCAGGATGAGATCGCAGATGGGCGCTTGCTCTCTCTTTTGCCAGACTATCAGGTGACACCAGAAAGAGCGGTTTATGTCATTTATCCTGAACGGCATTTTCTGCCTCAAAAGGTAAGACTGTTTATTGACGTGTTAAGCGCGGCCGCTTATCACACAAGCTAGGTCAGAGGAGTGCCGCCCATGTCTTACAACAAAGCAGATTTTGACAACGCTTTTGCGTCTTTGAAAGACGATATGCTGTTTGGTGTTGCCACATCCTCTTATCAAATTGAGGGGAGCGCATTTGGCAATTGTGGCCCCTCTCATTGGGATGATTTTGCGAAAATTGAAGGGGCGATTACCGGCGGTCATGATGGTTCTGTGGCTTGTGATCATTATCACCTCTATGAGAGTGACCTTGATCTCATTGCTGATGCTGGCTTTGATGCCTATCGGTTCTCCTTTTCCTGGCCACGGCTTTTGCCAGAGGCGCATAATCAGATAAATCCAGATGGCCTGTCTTTTTATGACAGGTTGATTGACGGCATGTTGGCACGGGGCTTATCGCCCTTTGCGACGTTGTATCATTGGGATTTGCCTTCTCGATTGGCTGACAAGCAAGGCTGGCGCCATCGTGACACCGCGCATTATTTTGCTGATTATACCGATATCATCATGCGTCACTTTGGTGACAGGCTAACCACTATTGCCCCGATTAATGAGCCATGGTGTGTCTCTTGGCTGAGTCACTATTGGGGCCATCATGCCCCTGGGTTACGTGACCTTGATGCCACCGCCAAAGCGATGCATTATGTGCAGCTTGCGCATGGCCTATCCATCCAAGTGATGCGAGAATCGGGTCATAATAATTTAGGCTGTGTCTTAAATAAAGAATATGCTGTGCCAGTTGATGATAGCGCTGAGGCGATGGCCGCTGCTGATCTCTTCGATGCGACCTATAGCCGGTGGTTTGAAGACTCTATTTTCAAAGGCCAATACCCCTCATCTGTCTTGTCAGTGTTTGAGCCTTTTATGCCGCGTGGTTTTGAAGAGGATTTAAAATTGATTCAACAGCCGTTGGATTGGGCAGGTGTCAATTATTACACAAGGTCAGTTGTCTCGCCGGATCCCACAGAGCCGCATTTTGGGTTTTCTTGCGGGCGTGGTGATTTGCCAAAAACAGATATGGGCTGGGAAATTGAACCGGAGGGTTTACGGTTCTTCCTAGACAGGCTTCATAAGGAGTATTGCCCAGATTTACCAATTTACATTACCGAAAATGGTATGGCGCATGCCGAAGCCTGGCAAGACGGTATATGCCACGATGAGGCGCGTATCTCTTATTTTGCCGCTCATTTAGAGGCTGTTAGTCAGGCGCGTGATGCCGGTGCCAACATCAAAGGCTATTTTGCTTGGTCACTTCTTGATAATTTTGAGTGGGCCTTTGGTTATGATAAACGGTTTGGTCTTGTGTATGTCGATTACGAAACGCAGCAAAGACACCCTAAAGCGAGTTATTATGCTTGGCAGGATGCCCTGAAGGCACAGCGTCGCTAACAAAGCCAGTGAAAAGAGAAGTCCAAATAGGTATTCGCCCTCTATAAAGGGCACAGTCATGAG
>WTJA01000056.1:5721-9574 GCA_011524995.1 Alphaproteobacteria bacterium
GTGAAAAGAGAAGTCCAAATAGGTATTCGCCCTCTATAAAGGGCACAGTCATGAGGAGAGATGAAAATGGCATATGCATATTGTGCAGATACACCAGGTGGTGTTGAGGTTTTGCAATGGCGGGATATCGAAACACCAGCCCCCCAAGCAGGCGAAGTGGTTGTGGAGCAAACAGCTGTTGGCTTGAATTTTATTGATGTTTACATGACATCTGGCCTCTATCCGTTTCCTGAATCAGGTCCGCAAATCCCAGGGGGCGAAGCCGCTGGTCGTATTATGGCGGTCGGTGAGGGCGTGACTGGCCTCGCTATCGGGGACAGGGTGGCGTACACCACACCAAATGGCGCCTATCGGGAAGAACGTGTGATGCCAGCTGACCGTCTTGTCAAACTACCTGACACGGTGAGTGATGAGGTGGCGGCTGCCATGATGCTGAAAGGTATGACAGTTGAATATCTGGTGAACCGGTCATTTGCTGTAAAACCTGGCGATAAAGTCCTGTTCCACGCGGCCGCTGGTGGTGTGGGTCTCATTGCTGGTCAATGGCTGAACCATATTGGCGCTGAAGTGATTGGTACCGTTGGTAGCGCTGAAAAAGCTGAGCTTGCCAAACAGGCTGGGTATCATCATGTCATCAATTATAACGAGGTTGATTTTGCCGAGGCTGTCGCAGACATCACCTCAGGTAGCGGGGTTGATGTTGTCTATGACTCTGTTGGGCAATCCACATATCAAGGGTCGCTTGCAGCCTTGAAGAATTTTGGCTATTTCATTTCTTTTGGGCAATCGAGCGGTGTGATTGAAAACTTCAACACAGGTGATTTGGCCAAAAATGGCTCCCTTTATGCCCAGCGTCCAACCTTGTTCAATTATATTGCGAGCCGTGCCCAGCTGGAAGAAGTCTCCTCCAATATGTTGGCTATGATTGCTGAGGGTCATATTTCTGTGAATATCAATCAGAGATTTGACCTCAAAGACGTCCCAACCGCCTTCGAAGCTTTGACAACGCGTCAAACGTCTGGCGCCACAATTTTCACAACAGGTCGCTAATAACTATTACCACCATGTGAAATGGCTTTGATTAGGGGGCAAGTTCGAGTAACGTGTCGCGAGCCTCGTATTTTAGGGAGAAAATTATGAGACACATCCTTGCTGCAGCTGCAGCTATTGTCACGGCTGGCTTTATGACAGCGAGTGTTCAGGCCGCTGAGGTAACGCTTCGTTTCCATCAGTTTTTGCCGCTACATTCAGCGATTCCAGGCCAAGGGATTCAGCCTTGGATTGACAGAATTGAAGCAGAATCTGATGGGCGTATTGAAATTCAGCATTACCCGTCAATGCAGCTAGGAGGCTCACCGCCATCACTTTATGGTCAAGCACGTGATGGTGTTGTTGATATTATTTGGACAGTGCTCGGTTACACACCTGGTTTGTTCCCGACCGTTGAAGCCTTTGAGTTACCGTTTATGACAGGTAATGCAGAGGCGGGGTCTGTTGCCTTGCAGAAATATATGGAAGCCTATGGCATGGATGACTTCAAAGATGTTCATCCTCTTGGGTTCCATATTCACGGTCCTGGAATCATTCATACCAAGGGCGGTGCTATCACATCACTTGATGATATGAAGGGTAAAAAGCTTCGTGGTCCAACACGTGTGATTACCGGCATGTTGAAAGAGCTTGGGGCAACACCTGTCGGTATGCCTGTGCCGGCTGTGCCAGAATCACTCTCAAAAGGCGTGATTGACGGGGCTGTTATTCCTTATGAAGTGTCAGTTCCTTTGAAAGTGGCTGAGCTTGTTGAGGGGCACACTGGGTTTGAAGGTGATACAGGTCTTTATACAGCGACCTTTGGCGTGATTATGAACAAAGCCAAATATAACAGCATCCCTGCTGATCTTCGTGCGATCATTGATGCACATTCTGGTGTTGCCTTGGCACGTGCCTTTGGTAAGGTGATGGATGAGGCCGATAAGGATGGTCTGAAAATCGCACAGGATTCAGGCAATGAAGTGGTCTTCTTAGATGCGGCTGAAAAAGCCGTTTGGCAAGCCGCCTCACAGCCAGTGATTGATGGCTGGATTGCCGAGATGGACGGTAAAGGCTTGGATGGTGCTGGCCTCGTGGCAGCTGCACGCGCGGCGATTGCTGCTGAAAAATAAGCCTGCTCTGTCAGTGATTGACAATTGATGATCTGCCCCTGACGATGTGAGGGGCAGATTTTTATTTTAGTAATCTTTGGATGCGCTCGTGACAGCTTTGATAATAAGATTGGGGTCCCGCCTTGACGCATGTGCAGTGATAGCTGCTAAAATCGGCGGGGTCGTGTTATTGGCCCTTGCGGCGATGACTGTTTTATCGGTGATAGGGCGCGGCATAAACGCCTATGGGTTTGGTCCCATCCAAGGTGATTTTGAGCTTGTCGAACATGGCATGGCCTTTGTGGTATTTTGCTCGCTTCCTTATTGTCAGCTTCGCTTCGGGCATGTGAGTGTTGATGTGATTGCGCGCCACTTCCCTTATCCATTAGCGTGGGGGCTTACTGTGATAAGCCAAGCTGGTATGGCCCTGATGGCACTTGTGATAACCCGCCAGCTCTATCTCGGTCTTACTGATAAATGGCAGTGGGGCGAGACGACTTTTATTATCCAATTCCCTGTTTGGTGGGGCTATGCAGCCTCGCTAGTGCCAGCCACTCTTTGGGCACTCGCCGCCTTTGTGGCTTGCGTGAAGATGGCGGTCTCCTATCAACCAGATAAGGCGTTGCCATGAGTGCTTTTGAATTGGGGCTGATGTCTCTGCCGGTGATGTTGCTTTTGATATTAGGCCGTGTGCCTATCATGCTTGCCATGTTTGCCGTTGGCGTCATCGGGCAGTTCCTGATCCTTGGTAGCTGGACGCCGTTCTTAGCGCAGTTAAAACATGTCAGCTATTCGACATTTTCAAGCTATTCGCTATCTGTGATCCCCATGTTCCTCTTAATGGGCCAATTTGCGAGCCGTGGCGGCCTCTCGCAAGCGCTCTTCTCATCTGCCAAAGCCTTTGTGGGGCATCGCAAGGGCGGCGTGGCACAGGCGGCCATTGCGGCTTGTGGTGGATTTGGTGCTATTTGCGGCTCATCACTGGCAACAGCGGCGACCATGGGGCAGGTGGCATTGCCAGAGCTTCGCAAGCAAGGATATTCGGACAGATTATCGACCGCAGTCTTGGCAGCGGGTGGGACATTAGGTGTTTTAATACCGCCATCAGTCGTGCTTGTAATCTATGCCATTTTAACCGAACAGAATATTGCGAAATTATTCATTGCAGCCTTCCTTCCCGGATTTCTAGCCATCGCTGGCTACATGCTGACAGTGCATTTGTTGATGACAAGAGGGAATGAGACGGAAACATCTATCCCCCGTGCAAGCTGGCGAGAGAGAGGGCAGGCCCTCATCTCTATTTGGCCTGTCATTGGTATTTTCTTGCTTGTCATTGGCGGTATTTATCGCGGGTGGTTTACGCCAACTGAAGGCGCTGCGGTTGGCGCGATTGCCACGGGTCTTTATGCTTATGCCAATGGCGGATTAAATTGGCAGAGCTTTCAAGAGGCAGTGTTAGAAACCGCTTCATCGACGGCCATGATTTTTGCGATTTTGCTAGGGGCTGCTATTTTTAATAGCTTCCTTGCCCTATCCAGAGTGCCGTTTGAAGCGGCGGCCTATGTCGGTGATTTAGCCATCAACCCCTATCTTATTTTGGCGGCTATCTTGGTGCTTTATCTCATTTTGGGATGTTTCATGGATAGTTTATCTATGATTATCCTCACCATTCCTGTCTTTTTTCCTGTCTTCCAGACGCTTGATTTTGGCCT
>WTJA01000056.1:9674-10938 GCA_011524995.1 Alphaproteobacteria bacterium
TCATGCTCTTTGACACGTGCGGCAATCCAGTGACGCAGGCTTGCCTCATAGCTTTTCACATTTCGATAGTCTCGCATCTCATCGCTGAAACCATCAATCTGTTCTTGTAGCGCCTGCAGGGCCTCTATTTCATCGCGCCAGAAAGAGAGCGGCGCGAGGCTTGTCCTGATGGTGAAAACAATCCAGCCACTATCTGGCAATTTGCGCAACGTTTGGCGCTCAACACGCACGAAAAGCCGTGTTTCAACCTCATCTTTATTAAGTGTGATATCTTCACTTCGTTGGGGTGCAAAGAGTAAATCATCAATTTGCAAGGTCCAATTATAGCGCTTACTGATGAGATGCGGCACCATATTGGTAAAAAAGCGGTCAATATAGGGACTTAATTCACTATCTAAATGAGGAACTGGGTCATGAATGGCTGATAGGGGTTTATCCATTTTTTCAGCAAGTGACCAATGGGCTGGGAATGCCAATAATCCTGCTTTTAACGTCCATCGATAGCGGTGTTTGTCGCGGATGGGGCCTAATAGGAGAATATCTTCAGGGACTGCGCGGCCAATGCGTTCGAGCGGGTGCAGAGATGGTTGCTGGCTTACCTGCCGGTCATGATAGTGATTAAGGTTACGGCTGGCGATTTCAAATAGTTCGTTAGACGCTTCAAGCGCCTCAGGGCGAGCGATAAAAATTTCACTATGACGAGACTGGCACAGATTACTTTTTAAGGTCATTTGTCGTAATGTGTCGCCTGGCTTGTTGAAGGCGTCATCAGCAAATAACCAATCGCTCTCAAAACAAGGGCGTAGGCCCATCTGCATGGGCCGTCCTGGCGTGACCCAGGGCGTTATAAATGGTCCATCTTCATCTTTTCTCACGCGTATCCCTTTTGCATAACAAAGAAGCTTAGATTGCATTATGCCAGCGTCTCTATATTGTGATGCCGTTAAGATATTGGAACAAGCTGAATTTCAATATAACATTGTTTTTTGAGGGCTGATGAGATGATGCGTGAACTTGACCATATTGTGATGGGCTGCCAGTCCTTAAGAGACGGTGTTATCCAGCTATCAAAGACAGTAGGGGTTGATGTGCCTGAAGGGGGAAAACACCCTATGATGAGCACGCATAACCACCTAATGGCGCTTGAAAAAGGTAGCTTTTTTGAATTGATAGCCATCGATGAGGCGGCGCCTACCCCAGGCCGTGTGAGGTGGTTTACGTTAGACGAGACGGCGACACAAGATTATCTATCAGCGGGGCCTCG
>WTJA01000056.1:11038-22320 GCA_011524995.1 Alphaproteobacteria bacterium
CGTATTTGCCTATCACATCCAGACCCACAAGTGATGCAAGCCCATCTTGATACATTGAAGATCGCTCATCTGGCACAGGTAGAAGAGGGGCCGCGGGGCTTGCGTTTTGAAATGCTATATCAAAATGAGGTCATCATACTCGACTAATTAACTGATGCTGTCGGGATAAATTTTGCTCAATCTAGTCACAACTTCTTCTCCAAATTTTGCGGCGGCAACAGGAAGCACACGCCCTTTATTCTGAACAATATGAAGCCGGCCAAGAATTTGGTCGCTTTCTGCTAATGGCCTTTTAATCATGCGCGTTGAATCTACCAAGCGGCTATCATCGCCAATAGGAACGAGAAACGATATCACCTCTTCAAAGGACTGATAGTGAGAAATAAATTCAAATGATTCAGAGGATATAATGGGCTGGAAACGTATCCCTCGTTTATTTTGGGCTGCCTGTAGTAAGTCAAAAAGACCTGAGCCTTCAGCAGGCATGATAGCTGGGTATTCTTGACAATCCATGAGCGTAAGATGTTGCTTTTGCGCCAAAGGATGGTCTGGATGCAATCCAATTTGGACCGCCAATTCTATCGAGGCAAGGCTTTGAAAGGCTTGTGGTGGGATCGGGGCAAAGATAAAGGCGATATCTGCCTCGAAATTCTGTAACGCTTGCAAGGCTTGATCTGGGCTTCGGCGCAGAACATCAAAGGAAACATGAGGGTAGTTTTTGCGATATTGCGCAATTTCCTGGGGCAAAAAACCGGCTATGACCTCAGAATTAGAGGCAATCGTAATATGGCCACGGCGCATGCCAGTCAGGTCCGCAATTTGAGACGTGACTTTTGACAGATCTGCCATATTGCGTCTGATATGTTGGATCAGCAGCTCTCCTGCTACATTGAGGCGGACCCCATGCGGTAGTCGCTCAAAAATGGGGCATCCTAATTCATCTTCTAAGGCTAGGATCCGTCGATTTAATGCTGTTGAAGTGATGTGTAATCTATCTGCAGCCTGTCGAATTGACCCTGTTTTCGCCACAATATTGATATAATTGAGATGGTCTAATAGTCTCATTTTTCTTTATTTTCTGCCAGATTCCTGTGTGATGTGCAAAAAATGCATCACCTTGTCGTGAAATTAGCACAATTCTGTACATCAAAAAATAGCTAATGTCCCCATACGAAATTCACTAAGGGGTTTCATTCGGCGCACGACACTGCGCGACAACGATATGAGAGGAAACAATGAAATATTTAATATGTATCATTCAACCAGGAAAGCTTGATGCCGTAAGAGAGGCATTAGACGGTCTTGGTATCACCGGCATGACTGTCAGTGAAGTGCAGGGGTATGGGCGTCAGCATGGGAAGACTGAAATTTATCGCGGCGCCGAATATGAGGTGCATTTCCTGCCTAAGGTAAAAGTAGAAATCGCGATTGATGCGGCACAAGAAGCGGCTGTGATTGAAGCGATTAAAGCTGCAGCAGGCACTGGTCGCATCGGTGATGGCAAGATCTTTAGCCTTGATTTAGAGGCAGCGATGAGAATTCGAACAGGTGAAGACGGCGTAGCAGCGCTGTAGCTAGTTCAAGGAGATAAAAATGCAAAAATCAATTCTAAAATATAGCGCAGGCGCTGCTGTTCTCAGCGCTGTTGCAACACCAGCTATGGCTGCCGAAGTTGGCACGCATGGCGTCTTTATCTTGAATTCACTGCTATTTTTGATTGGTGGTTTCTTGGTTATGTTTATGGCTGCAGGTTTCTGTATGCTAGAGGCCGGTTTGGTGCGGGCCAAAAACACAACAACACAGCTGACGAAAAACGTGGCGCTATTCTCACTTGCAGCCGTTGGTTACTATCTGATTGGTTACAATTTGATGTATCCGCTGGGTGAATGGGCCATTGATGGTGTATTCTCTGGCTTGTTCCCTGCTATCGCTGTGATGGAACCTGTCGGTGTCGCTGCAGAAGCGGCTGACGATTTGTCATATGCGTCAACAGCGTCTGACTATTTCTTCCAGTTAATGTTCTGTGCCGCAACAGCATCTATCGTATCTGGTGCCGTCGCTGAGCGTATTAAGCTATGGCCATTCCTTGCTTTCACATTTGTGCTAACAGCTGTTATCTACCCTCTACAAGCAAGCTGGAAATGGGGCGGTGGCTTCCTAGACGCAGCTGGTTTCCTAGACTTTGCTGGTTCATCAGTCGTGCACTCTGTGGGTGGCTGGGCAGCATTGGCTGGTATCATCATCCTCGGCCCTCGCCTAGGTAAATATAAAGATGGTCGCACAGTGCCAATGCCTGGCGCCAACCTACCTCTTGCCACTTTGGGCACCTTCATTCTATGGCTCGGTTGGTTCGGCTTCAATGGCGGCTCACAGCTAGCGATGGGTACAATTGGTGATGTGGCTGATGTGTCTCGTATCTTTGCTAACACGAATGCTGCTGCTGCTGCTGGCTCACTTGTTGCGCTTGTCCTAACACAGCTTCTTTACAAGAAGGTTGACCTAACAATGGTCTTGAACGGCGCACTAGCTGGTCTTGTATCAATCACAGCAGAACCCCTCACACCATCACTAGGTATGGCAAGCGTCATTGGTGGCGTAGGTGGTGCCATTGTGGTCTTCGTCGTGCCGCTACTAGATAAGCTCAAGCTTGACGATGTTGTTGGTGCTATCCCTGTTCACCTTGTAGCAGGCATCTGGGGTACGATTGCAGTTGTGTTGACAAATTCAGATGCATCACTTGGCACACAGCTTTACGGCATTGTTGTCATCGGTGCCTTTACCTTCATCGTTTCTGCAGCGCTTTGGTATCTGCTGGCTTTGACTATGGGTATCCGCGTGAGTGAAGAAGATGAAATTGCTGGGCTTGATAATTCAGAGCTTGGTATGGACTCTTATCCTGAATTTACACGTCAGGCCTAAGTAAAACCCAGCTTCATTCTCCTCGCACCCTTTTGAAGCTGGGCTCAGCCCCCTACCATTTGGTAGGGGGCTTTTATTTATTGGCTGGTCATGTGATGCAAAAGGCGCACAATATGACGTGATTGTTCAAGGTTACAGGCTCGCTTTTCGGAGATAGCGGCGACAAAATCCTCAATCATCAGCTGATATTGGTCGCATTCTTCAAAGACCACTTCATGACCATTTGTGAGTAACAACTGGGTGCCATCTATTTGTTTGGCGAAACGGGCTTTGGTTATTGGTGGCGGATTAAAAGGTACATCAAGCGAAGCCCAGCCATCGGTGCCAATTAAGGTCACAGATTGGGCCAAAGCGGTACCGCTAGAGACCGTGAAATTCAGAAATTGTCCTTTACCAAAATCAATGAGGCCAGCCCCAGTCATTTCTACATCCAAATTGGCTTCTAGCTCTTTGCTATTTCCTACAATCTCAGGTGTACCATCGAAAAGAAGGAGTCCGGATAACAAGCAATAGCACCCAATATCCCAAAGCGGGCCTCCACCATAGGCCGCAATATTTCGGACATTATCGGCATCGCGTGGCGGATAAGTAAAATGGGCATGAACAATCTTGCGCATACCAACATCAATTTGGCGCAACCACTTCCATTGGGGATGATGCCGCACCATAAACCCATCATAGACATACAAACCCGTGCGAGCGATGGCCTCTTCAAGAAGGTCAAGATCGGCTTCGCTGAGGGCAATTGGTTTTTCACATAAAACAGGCTTGCCAGCCTCTAAGGCTTTGATGGTCATCTCAACATGAAGATGATTAGGTAGCGGGTTATAGATAGCATCTATATCTGGATGGGTTAGGAGATCGTCATAGCTTATCACCGCGACATCACCCCATATATCATGCGCACCCTGCGAGGGATCACGTCGTCCGATATGCGTGATCTGATGACCGGCGGCCTCTATTGCCGGGCGTAATTTTTCGCGGGCAATTTTGGCATCTCCTAAAATTCCAAATCTCATTGGTGCCCTCCTCCTGGCTGGATTAAGTAGCAAATTCACCATAATGGCGTCTGAAATGCTGCCTCATCGCTTCAATGCCGGCGGCAAAGCCTGTCTCTCTGCCAAAACCGATACGGAAATGATCTGGTGTCGCAGGGGCAATGTCGGACTCATAGAGAGACGCTGGTAGCAGCAATATACCAGCTTCCTCAATGAGTTTTTGGCAAAAGAGCTCACCTCCCTCAGGGCCTGCAAAACGAGGATATGCCACACATCCCCCCTTTGGGCGCTGCCATTCAATCAGGCCAGGAAATTCGGCAAATAGTGTCTCTAAGATGGTAACATTGCGGCGCAGAATGGAACGATTGCGCACTAGGATTTGTTCTCTGGCACGCAGGGCAATGAGGGATAGCTGCTCGCTTGGCCCTGAATTACAAATGGATAGATAATGCTTATATTTTTCAGCTTGTTCTAACAGAGGAATATCTTGGCTTGCCGTCCATCCAATGCGCAAGCCTGGTAAGCCATATGATTTTGACATCACATTGAGCGATACCGCCTTTTCATAGAGATCAGCGAGTTGCGGGATGCGGTCAGTCTCATCTAATTCTATGCCACGATACACTTCATCGCTGAAGAGTGTGAGCCCATGGTGGCGGCAGAGAGCAACGAGTTCATTGATCTCATCCAGCGTTGGGATAAAGCCTGTTGGATTGTGCGGAAAATTGACAGATATGGCTTTCGTATTTGGACGAATAGCATCTTTAATCTGCTGGATATCTAGCTGCCAGCCGGCATTATTACCGGCCGCCTGATAACGCATCGGCACAGCGCTCACCTCACAAATATCAAGTGGGACAGTCTCAGCGCTCTGGTAATTGGGCACTGGCACAATCATATGATCATCTGCCGAAAGTAGGCATTTCATCATCACATAGATGCCTTCGCCCGCGCCTGCAAAGCAAAGGATATTATGTGCGTCTAATGTCTCATAGGTTTTTGCAATCTCGTCTCGTAAAGCTGGGGCGCCCCATGTCTCTGTATAGCCGAGCCATAATGTCTCAAAACCTGCCCGATCATCATCAGAGGCCAATGATAAAAGCTCTGATAGGTCCATGCTTTCCGCATCAGAGGCCGTCATATGATGTTTTGCTGTGAATTCCCATTTTGAAAAAAACACTTCTAAGGCAAAGGGTCTCATCATCTGTCTTGTACCTTGTTTACTATTTGTGTCATTTTGGCGAGGTTGACTGCTAGTGAGCTTTGTGTGGCGATATCACGCGTTGCACAACCTCATGCTAGCGCAGAATATAACGGCAGCAAAAGAAGAAAAGAAATGTCTGGTGAAACTGATCTCGGCGCTTTATTGGCAAGCCTAACTGTTACATGTGATGATGAAATTTACGTGTTTGTCACCCTGCCACAGGGTCAGACATATGAAAAGGGCGCCGTCAAAATGCAGTTTGAAGAAGCAGAAGGCACAACCCTTATCATGACGCGTGACGCAGCTGAGGCGTCAGGCCTAGCCTATACATTCCCTTCCTATTGCTTGACATTGGCAGTGCATTCATCGCTAGAGGCGATTGGGTTTTTAGCCGTGATAACGCGGGAGCTTGCCGCAGCGCAAATCTCTGTTAACCCTGTGGCCGGCTATTATCATGATCATCTATTTGTACCAGTTGCCAAGCGAGAGGCTGCTGAAAAAATATTACAGAACTTACAACAAGAGGCGGTGGCAAACAGCTAATCATCCGCCTGTGCGAGAATAAAGCGACGTACGGCCTCTGCCTGAGGGGAGAGGGGGCGTTTCTTGGACCAGACCAGATAGACAGCACGTCCTGTGTGCCATGCCCAATCCTGACGCGCGGCCAACACGCCTTGTGATACCAAATCTTTCACCACATGATGCCACCCAAAGGCAAACCCTTCTCCGGAAATGGCAGCTTGCAATACAAGCGTGTAATCATTTAGCCGCAATCCCCCTTCAAATTGGCGACCGGCAATATTGTGATGCGCAAACCATTGTGACCAGGTCGGACGCTCACGTATAGGCTCTTCTAAGTGAATGAGGCGCTGATGCATCAAGCTTGGCAGAGACCGCAAATGACGAGCGGACGCCATCACGATGGGGCTGGCAACAGGGTAAATCACCTCATCTGCCAGTTTTGCAGCTTTACAATCATCCCAAGTGCCATAGCCAATTCTTATGCCAAGACTAATATTTTCCGCGTCTAAATCTGGTTCCCGGTCGCTATTTTGGAGGCGCAAATCAATGGCAGGATGCGCGTCTCTCAGTGCCGTTAATTTTGGCATCATCCAGTAAAAAGAAAAGGCAGAGGAGGAGTTCAGCGTGACATGGTTCGCTTGTCCCATCTCTTGCACGGCACGCAAGCTTGCTTCTAACTCTGTCAAAGAGCGAGATATACCAGCAAATAAGCGCTCTCCAATCGCGGTTAGCATGACTTTTTTATGTGCGCGATAGAATAGCTGGACCTGCAAAAGCTGCTCTAGCTGTTTGATAGCCGCACTAACAGACGGTTGCTGCAGATTCAGCTCCTCAGCGGCTTTTGTGAATGAGCCTAGCCGTGCGGCGGCTTCAAATATTATCAAAGCACGAGGTGATTGTAGTTTTGACCAAATATTTTGCATAATAAATTTCTATCCAAAGATAGATTTTTTTCAAGTCTGAATTTGGGCCAAGTTTTGATAGCTTGGGTTGGGACTAAGAGAGAGGGGATAAGATGGCTCGTCGCAATAGAACGGACCGCCGCACGGCCGACAATTCTGGCGCAGTCGCATCACCACATGTGAAGCGCCGCCTACCATATTTTAATCCGCTGGATGACGCAGAGCTTCAACAAATTGAAGACCATGTGGATTGGATGATTGAGAATGTGGGTGTTGCGTTCCGTGACGACCCTGTGGCTTTGGATATCTGGCGCAAGGCAGGGATTACGCCAGGCGGTGAGCATGGTGATCTGATCAAGGCGGACGCGCAATGGATTCGTTCACTTGTGGCAAAAGCACCGCAATCATTCACACAAGTGGCTCGCAATCCTGAGCGGTCAGTGACTATCGGCGCGGGAAATCAGATTTTTGCACCAATCTATGGGGCGCCCTTTGTGCGTGACTTAGAGGGGGGGCGTCGGTATGCGACCTTTGCCGATTTTGAAAAATTGGTGAAGCTGACCTATATGCATCCCCATCTTCATCACGGCGGATTGGTGATTGCTGAGCCGACGGATATCCCTGTATCAAAGCGCCATCTCGATATGGTGCTTGCTCATATGACATTATCAGACAAGCCCCATTTGGGGGCCATCACGGAAAAGAGCCGTGCACAAGATTCGGTTGATATGATCGAAGTGTTATTTGGGAAAGAGGTGATGGATGCGCATGCCGATGAGGGGCGTGTTTGTATCATGGCGAATGTGAATACCAACTCACCTTTATTAGTTGACCGTGTTGTGACAGAAGCCATTCAGGTCTATTCCGGACGGGGCCAAGCGATGATTGTGACCCCTTTCATCCTAACAGGGGCGATGGGGCCAGTGAGTACAGCGGCCTCTGTTGCCCAAGCTATGACAGAAGTGATGATGACTTGTGCCTTTTCACAATTGGTGCGTGAGGGCGCGCCGTTTGTGATGGGGAATTTCTTATCCTCCATGAGCTTGAAGTCTGGTGCGCCAACCTTTGGGATGCCAGAGCCTGTGATGTCGAATTATGCCATTGGGCAATTAGCGCGGCGTCTCGGTCTGCCACTACGCTGCGGTGGGTCTCTGACAGCGAGTAAAATCGAAGATGCCCAAGCGGCTTATGAATCAGCTGATTCAATGCATTCTACAATGCTGGCTGGGTCAAATTACACATTGCATGCCGCAGGCTGGCTTGAAGGCGGGCTAGCGACGGGGTTTGAGAAGCTCATCATGGATGCAGACCGGCTAGGAAGCTATCAGAAGGTCTTGGATCACGCGCTTGTTATTGACGAGAATACCTTGGCAAAAGATGCTTATGCTGAGGTCGCACCTGGCGGTCATTTCCTTGGGTCAAGTCACACGATGCGCAACTACCAAACCGCCTTTTATGAGCCTGCTTTGAGTAATTCAGAAAATGTTGAAAGTTGGGAAGAGGCAGGGTCGCTTGATATGCGCCAGCGCGCTTTTGCCAAATGGAATGACATGCTCGAACAATATCAAGCCCCCGCCTTGGATGAGGGGATAAGAGAGGCGTTGCACGACTATGTCGCGCGCCGCAAATCAGATTTGCCAGACGCCTGGTATTAAAAGAGGGAGATAGCTATGCCAGATTTTATCAAAGAAGGTGCGAGTGGCACAAAACAATTACCAACACATGCCAAAGTCGTCATTATTGGTGGCGGGGTAGTTGGTTGTTCTATCCTCTATCATCTTGCCAAATTTGGATGGAATGATGCGGTGCTCCTTGAGCGTGATGAACTCACATCTGGTTCAAGCTGGCACGCCGCTGGTCAGATTCACACGATTAGCTCTGATCCTAATATTAGCCGTCTGCAAAGCTACACGATCAATCTGTATAAAGAGATCGAAGAATTATCAGGACAGTCAATCGGCCTACATCTCACCGGTGGTTTTTATCTCGCCTCGACCAAAGAATGGTATGATTACCTGAAGCGGGAGCGTTCGAAGGCGCGTTATATGGGGCTAGAACAGGAATTTATCTCGCCGCAAGAGGTGGCTGAGCGCCATCCTCTGATTGATCCAAAACATTATTATGCAGCCCTGTGGGATGACCAAGATGGGGACCTTGATCCCTCTGGTACAACCTATGCCTTTGCGAAAGCAGCGCGTCATTATGGTGCGCAATATTTCACTTACACGCCTGCGACGGCAACCACGCAGCGCCCTGATGGCACGTGGGATGTGACAACACCAAAAGGTGTGATTAACGCAGAACATGTAGTGAATTGTGGTGGTTTATGGGCGCGTGAAGTGGGCCATATGGGCGGGCTTCATATTCCTGTGCAGCCGATGGAGCATCATTATCTTATCACCGAAGCCATTGACGAGATTGCCCAATCAGATAGTCGCTTACCTTGTGGTATTGATTATGAAGCGAATATCTATTTCCGTCAGGAACGAGATGGCATGTTGCTTGGAACCTATGAGCCGGTGGGTGTGCCTTGGAAGGTTGAAGGGACGCCGTGGGATTTCGGGCATGAGCTACTAAATCCTAATTTAGAACATATTGCTGACCGTCTTGAGCTTGGGTTTGAGCGTATTCCCGCCTTGGCAAATGCCGGCATTAAGAGCGCGATTAACGGGCCATTTACCTTTGGCCCAGATGGCAACCCCATGATCGGGCCCGTGCCTGGCATGACCAATTACTGGTGTGCTGTGGGTGTGATGGCTGGTTTCTGTCAAGGCGGCGGTGTCGGCTTGACCATGGCGGAATGGATGATCGATGGCGAGCCATCTATTGATGTCTGGGCGATGGATGTGGCCCGTTTCGGGAATTGGGCCTCACCAGATTGGGGGACGGTCAAATCAACTGAAAATTATGAACGTCGTTTCGTGATGACCTTCCCGAATGAGACGCTTCCAAAAGGACGGAAGCAGCAAACAACCGCCCTTTATGATAGGCTCGTCGCCAAAGGCGCGCGCATGGGGCAGTCATTTGGCCTTGAACATGTGTTGTGGTTTGCTGATAGCCCTGAAGATGCGCATGAAGAGCCAACATTTGAGCGTAACCGGTCTCATGACTATGTGGCGGCTGAGGTGGAAGCTGTCAGAAACCAGGTGGGCGGCATTGAGATTGCCAATTTTGCCAAACATGTCATCAAAGGGCCTGGCGCTCGCGAGTGGCTCAATCGGACAATGGCTGGCTTTGTGCCAAAGCCGGGGCGTATTACGCTAACGCCGATGCTAACGGAAAAAGGGCGCCTTTATGGTGACTTAACCGTGGCGTGCTTGGCAGACGATCACTTTATGCTATTTGGCTCAGGCGCGATGCAAGATGCCCATAGCCGCTTCTTTGCGAAAACATTGCCTGATACGGTAACCCATGAAAATCAAACCGAACAATGGCATGGTATCGCGCTGTCAGGACCTAACTCACGCGCCTTGTTATCACGCATCACAAGAGAGGATGTCTCTGCTGAAGCCTTTGCGTTCCGTGATAGCAGACAAAGCTTTGTAGGCGGCGTTCCTGTGATTTTGAACCGCATTAGTTTCTCTGGTGAATTGGGCTATGAGATTTATTGCCGTCCGCAATATCTCATCCGTCTGGCAGAAGCGATTGAAGAGGCTGGCGCAGATTTGGGCTATCGCTGGTATGGTAATCGCGCGCTGATGTCGCTTCGTTTAGAGAAAGGCTGGGGCGCGTGGGGGCTCGAATTCCGTCCTGATTTCAATGCTGTGGAATCTGGGATGGATAGCTTCATCAATTGGAATAAAGAGTTTGTCGGGAAAGCTGCCACACAGAGCTTTAAGGATGAGGGGGTTGCCCGTCAGCTGGTGAGCCTCGTGATTGAGACAGATATTGATGTGACATTGGACGAGGCTGTTCTTGCTGAGGGAGAGGCTGTTGGCTATATCACCTCCGGCGGCTATGCGCATCATGTTGGCAAATCAATGGCGCTAGCCTATGTAGCAACGGCTCATGCTGCACCAGGCACATCGTTATCGGTAGAAATTCTGGGCGAAATGAAAGCAGCAGTGGTACAAGAAGGGCCGCTTTATGATGCCTCTGGTGCCAAAATGCGTGGATAAGGGATAAAGACATTATGCAGGATAACAGTGATACGCCCCCTAATGAGGGAACATGCTGTGGTCCTGCAACACCTCCTGATGTCTTGCCGCCCGAAGAGAAAGTAACATCTAATACCATTCAGATTGTTGCAGGCAAGGCATCTCATCAAGATGCTATCTGCCCAATAGCAGGGGGGACGTCCTATCTGGGAACAAATACCACCCTTATTCCGGTTGATGAAGAGGGGCCTTTTAGAACGTCTAAAACCGCCTCCTTTTTCATGGATGCGCATGCTGTAACAGTTCAGCGCTTCGCCCAATTTGTATCAGACACAGGCTATGTCACAGAGGCCGAGCGGCTTGGCACTTCCTTTGTGTTTGCAGGGTTCCTGCCAGAAGCGTTGCAGCGTGCAACAGCTGAGCAAGCAGTCCACTCAGCGCCATGGTGGCGGCTAATAAAGGGTGCATCATGGCATAAGCCAGCTGGCCCTGAAGCGGGGCCTTATGCGGTGGCTGATCATCCTGTGACACATATCTCTTGGCATGATGCGCAAGCCTTTGCCGCTTGGGCGGGCGGGCGTTTGCCAACAGAGGCTGAATGGGAGCATGCCGCCCGCGCTGGCCAAGGTGATGTGCGGTT
>WTJA01000077.1:0-10993 GCA_011524995.1 Alphaproteobacteria bacterium
GGCTTTAATCGCTTTGCTCATCCGCAAGGCCCGTGTGGCATTGCTAGTGAAAATCCCTGCAGCTAATCCATAGACGCTGTCATTAGCCAGGGATAACACCTCTTCTTCGCTTGTGAAGCGTTGTACACATAATACGGGGCCAAATAATTCGGTCTGCACAATATCCATATCTTGGCGCGGGCATTCGAGGATGGTGGGCTCAAAATAATAGCCTGTTTCGCTAGCCACCCGTTTGCCACCTGACCGCAGCGTTGCTCCTGCTGCTATGGCACCTTCAATCTGTTGCTCAATCAGCTTGATTTGCGCCATGGTACAAAGTGGCCCCATCTCGCTGCGCTCCTTCATCGGGTCCCCTAAGGTAATGCCCGCGGCTATCTGGGTGAGCTTCGCTAAGAACTCATCTGCAATCGCTTCATGCAAATAGAGGCGTGAGCCGGCCACACAGCTTTGACCAGATGCGCCAAAAATACCAGCAACGCAGCCATTAACCGCGCTATCTAAAGCGGCATCATCAAAGACGATAAAGGGTGATTTGCCGCCAAGTTCCAAGGATGTCTGTGCAAAATTCTCAGCAGAATTCCGAATGATATGTTTGGCAGAGGCCGTCCCGCCGGTAAACGCAATACGTGCCACATCAGGGTGCGTGGTTAAATAGGCACCACACGGGTCTGCAAAACCAGAAATGATATTAATCACACCGTCAGGGATGCCAGCCTCTTTGACTAATTTAGCAAAGGCTAGGAGCGGCGCTGAGGCTTGCTCTGAGGCTTTGAGAATAATCGTGTTACCTGTTGCGAGGGCCGGACCAATCTTTGTGGCAGATAAGAACATCTGCGAATTCCAAGGAATAATGGCGGCGATCACACCAAGCGGCTCGCGCTCGGTGAAGACAAACATATCTGGCTTATCGATAGGCAGTGTATCACCATGTAATTTATCAGCAGCGCCGGCGAAATAGTGAAGATATTCAGCAATATAGGTACATTGCCACCTTGTTTCTTTAAATAGCTTGCCAGTATCTCTTGTCTCTATTTGCCCAATCTCTTCTGAATGGCTAGCTAGCGCATCACCGAGCTTGGCAAGGGCTTTGCCTCTTTGGGTGGGGGTCATCTGTCCCCAAGGGCCGTCAAGTGCGCGTTTCGCAGCAGCAACGGCACGTTCCACATCATCTGCTGTCGCCGCTGGGATTTCTGCCCAAGGCACCCCCGTTGAGGGGTCATATGATTGGAATGTGGCGCCATCGCTGGCTTGCACAAAAGCGCCATCAATAAACATATCAAATTTCGTTAAATCTGCCATCGCATCATCTCCCTCACCCACCTGACCTTGTCAGAGAGTAGAGGGAGTTTGCAACGAAAATTGTTATAGATGCGAAGGGAACTTTACCAGATCGCGAAATGGCAAAATCTATTCAGCAGGCTCTGCCATTTGCGGTCTGGTTGATTTACGTAGTTTGGCCGCCAGCCAGCTCATGAAGCGTGATAAACGCGCATCGACATTTGAGCCTAGAACCAACAAGGCAGGCGTGGCTAAGAGCGTCAAAATCGTTGCAAATGTGAGGCCGCCAGCAATGGTGCTTGATAAATCTGTCCACCATTGTGACGAGGGGGCGCCAACAAGCACGTCCCTGTCTGCGAACTGAATGGTCAGCTCAAACACCATCGGAACGAGACCTAAGATGGTTGTCACAGCTGTCAAAATCACCGGACGAAAACGAGCAAGTCCTGCATGGAAGGCCGCTTGTTGGGCGGTATATCCCTTTCGCCGGAACTCATTAAAGGTATCAATCAGAACAATGTTATTATTCACGACAACCCCAGCAAGCGCGATAATGCCCAAGCCAGACATCACCACACCAAAGGGGCGACCAATAAGCCATAGGCCCAAAAATACACCGCCGGAAGACAGGATAATCGCAGACATGGTCACAAATGTTTGCCAGGCTGAATTAAACTGGATCATCAAGATGAGAACCATCAAACACAAGGATAAGGCAAAGGAGGAACCAAGAAAGGCTTGAGTCTCAGCGATATCTTCATTCTCACCGCCAAATGAAATCTGGCTGTCACCAGAAAGGCTGACATCTGCCAAAGCAGTTTGCAAAGCCTCAATTTGTGTAGCTGGCAAAAGCCCTTCTTCAACATCTGCGTCAATATAATAGAAGCGATTGCCATTTTTACGCTGGATATCGCCGCCTTTTGGTTGCGGGATGAGCTGTGCAAAAACAGAAAGAGGGACATAATTCCCCGTGACTGTTGGGATACGCAGCTCTTCTAGCCTATCAAGATTTCTCTGATCTTTCTGCAACCGTAATTTGACATCAAGTTCATCATCAGAATCATCGGGGCGATAATCTGAAATATCGATCCCTCTTGTGATTAATTTTACCATATTGCCGATGCTATCAATCGACACTCCATGACGGGCGGCTTCATCACGGTCAATTTGGATTGTCCATTCAATACCAGGGAGAGGGCGGCTGTCAGAGATATCAACAAATCCGCCCATCTCTTCCATAAGGGCAATAATCTCTTCGGTTGCACGGGCGGCAATGCTCAAATCATTATTGTAGATTTCAATATTGATAGGGCGTCCCCCACCAGGGCCATCTTGTTGCGCTTGGATGTTTATATCAACGCCTGCTAGCCCATCAAGACGCGCACGCATATCATCCATCAAAATGGTTGCTTTTTGCCTATCCTGCCAATCATCAAAGACGGTACGGATGAAGCCAATCGAGTCAGCCGCATCCTGACCAGAGGCTGGTTGTGATTTGGCATATTTCGCCGTGATACCGCCCAGATCTAAGATACGCCCTTCTGCCTGTTGCACCAGCTGGTCACGTTCTTCAGCGGCGAGGTCACCTCTTGCCAAAATTTGCACCACCGCTTGCTCTGGTTCCACATCAGGGAAGAAAGTCACGCCAAGACCAGCAGAGAAATAGGCGCCAAATGAAAAGACCATAAAGCCAGCAACCGCGAGGACCACCATAAACGGGTATCGAATAGCGCGCTTCAAAATCCAGCGATAGCTGCGCGGCGCAGAGCGATGCGGCGTTGCAGTTGTCACAGCTTTCTTGCCAAACATACCGCCCATCACAGGTACAAAAATGAGCGCCATGATAAGCGAGGCCGAGAGCACGGCAATCACGGTAATCGGCAGATATTTCATAAAGCCGCCCACAATGCCTGGCCAGAAAAGCAACGGCAAAAACACCATCAATGTGGTAATAGTGGAGGCAATAATTGGCCAGGCCATACGGCTGGCCCCTTCTAGATAGGCTTGCTTGCGCGGCACTTGTTGGGCAAGGCGCCTATCGGCATATTCTATCGTCACAATAACGCCATCGACCAACATACCGGCCACGAGGATCAATGAGAATAGCACGACAAGATTCATCGTGACACCGATATAGGATAAGATTGTGATTCCGATGAGGAAAGACCCTGGGATAGCAAGCCCAACCAATGTTGCGTTCCGCAAGCCAAGGCTGGCAACAATCACAACCATCACAATGACAACAGCCGCGCTGACATTATTTCCTAAATCAGAGAGGAGGGTATTAACCGTTTTTGAATCATCATAGAGATAGCTGACCTTCACATCCCCTGGGATAAGAGGCGCCTCTTCATCAATGATTGTGCGGGCAGCCTCAACCACTTCTAGGACATTGGCTCCTACACGTTTCTTGACATCAAGCACGATAGAGCTTTGGCCATTCACGCGTGACCAGCCATTGGCATCGTCAAAAGCGCGGCGGACAGTGGCAATGTCGCTAAAGTGAATGGTTGTGCCATCACCCACTTTAATCGGCATATTAGCAAGCTCTTCTAGTGTTTCAATCACGCCAGGCACTTTGACAACAAGACGACCTGCGCCTGTATCAATCGCGCCAGCGGTGACAAGTTGGTTATTGGCTGAGACAAGGCTGATCACGGTTGACGGATCAAGCCCATAGGCTTCCATGGCACCCGCATCAATGAGGATTTCAACCACTTCATCCCTGTCGCCGCCAATTTCCACTTCGAGGATTCCATCTTGGGCTTCGAGCTTATCTTTCAGGTCGCGCGCTGCAAAGACAAGGGTGCGTTCGTCCACATCACCATAGAGAGCGGCGGTCAAAATCGGGAATAAGGCCAATGAAATTTCATTCACCTTAGGCTCATCAGCGCTTGCTGGGAGGTCTGGCTTCGCATCATCAACAGCTTTGCGCACATCTTCTAAGACAAGGTCAATATCTTCACCTGCCAAGAATTCGAGGGTAATTGCCGCATAGCCTTCCGACGCGACAGCGGTCATTTTATCGAGGCCTGCGACTGATCGCAGTTGTTTCTCCAACGGCTTGACGAGCAATTTTTCCGCATCATTTGGCGATATGCCAGAATAGCTAACAGAGACATAGGCCACCGGAATTTCAACGTCGGGGTTAGCTTCTTTTGGGATGGTGTTAAACGCGTTTAGCCCCATGCCCAAGATGATGAACAGCATCAGCAAGATGGCGCCTGGGCGGCTAAATGCCGCTTTGATGAGAGCGATCATTAGTTATTCGCCTCCTCAACAACATACCGCACGCTTTCGCCTTCTGCGAGGAAGGCTTGGCCAGCAGCAAGCACCAACATGTCATCATTTAGCCCTGCAATATAAGCAAGATTACCAGATGTTCGAACAAGGCTAACTGCTTTGGTTTGCACCGTATCGCCGGCGCCAACAATCTTGGCAGTAAGTTGGCCATTGGCATCCACATTCAAATGGGCAGGCGACATTTTAAAGGCGTCTGTTTGCTTGATGGTAATGCTTGCTTCGGCGGACATGCCAGCCCGAAGCGCGCCATCAGGGTTTGGAAGTGCGATCTCGACATTGAAGGTGCGTGTCGCTTGGTTTGCAGTGGCCGCAATTTGCACGACATTGCCTGTGAGTGACCCGAAGCCTGTAATAGAAATCTCCGCCGGATCACCGATGGCGATATCGCCTATCTGCGCCTGAGGAACAGGGACATCAAGAATCAGCTCTTGCAGGCCAAGCATGGTAACCACAGCCTGATTTTGTTTGGCAAGCTCGCCAATTTCAACGTTGATGTCTTCTACCCAGCCGGTTTGTGGGGCTGTAATGACGGTATAGGAAAGCTGGCTTTGCAGCGCTGCAATCCGCGCATCGACCGCCTTTAGCGCGGCATAAGACGCGCTGAGCTCTTTTTCTTGCGAGAGGCTTTGCAATTCAAATAACCGTGTCTCAGCCGCGCGCAATTGGGCACGTTGGCTCGCTAGTGTTAAGTCTGTTTGAAGGCCTTTTTCGACAAGCTTCACCGTTGCATTGTAATTTTTGCGTGTGGCTTCCAAATCGGCCTCTGCGGCACTTAGCTGGCTTGCCAATGTGCCATCAGCGCTGAAACGTCGTTTGGCATCATCATAAGAGGCGGCTGCGGCCTGTCTTTCAGCTCGTGCAGCATCTAAATCAGCAGCAAGCGTCCCTTCATCAAGAGTTAGCAGGACATCGCCTTTATTTACCCAGCTGCCTTCTTTAACGGCAAGGGAGCGAATGACAGCTTCGCGTCTGCTTTGGACCTGAAGTGTGAAGGAGGTGCGTGTGACGCCACTGGCTCTCACCTGTAGGGGAATGGTTTCATTCCGCACCGCTAGGGCCTTGATTGTCAGATTGCGCACAGCTTCTTCTTCGGCTGTTGTAACCTCTATTGTCGGGGCATCAGCGGCATTATCTGTAAAATTATCTGAAACAAACCAGCCTATAACAGCTAAGGCAATAAGGGCGGCAGAGATATAAGAGCCACGAACACGCATGCTATGTCCTTTTCTTTATGATCGTTCGCTTGTGCGGGGGATCATAAGTATCATTTGGGTATCAGTCTTGTAGAGGCTGGACAGCCTAAGCTACCAGGCCTCATGCAGGCGTAAATATATCATAATTCATCAAAAGATCGTATAAGGATTTTGCCATAGAAAAAAGCCCGCCATAATGTGACGGGCTTTTCTTATTTTCATGATGCGATTACATCTCTTCCGGCAGAACCAGATTCAAGATAATGGCAATCACAGCTGATGGTAATAGGCCAGAAAGTGCCAATGTCTTCCATGTGCCTGAGAGGTGCTGAAGCGCCTCTGGGACAAGCTGTAGGCCGAGACCGATGGATAGTGAAATCGCAAAGATCAACAGGTTACGTCTGTTCCATGTCACATCTGATAAGATGGACACACCAGCAGCAGCCACCATACCAAACATCACGATCACACCACCGCCAAGCACTTCGATTGGCATTGTTGTGATCAGCGCACCAATCTTAGGAATAAGACCAGCAGCAATGAGGAACAAAGCACCAATGGTGACAACAGTGCGGCTCATCACGCCTGTCATAGAGACAAGGCCAACATTTTGGCTGAATGAGGTGTTTGGCAGACCGCCAAAGAGGCCGGCTACCGCTGTGCCAAGACCATCGGCGTATGTTGCGCCTTGGATCTCGTCATCTGTTGCTTCGCGGTTGGCACCGCCCTTACAGATGCCTGATACATCGCCAACAGTCTCAACAGCAGAGACAAATGACATCGCACACATACCGATGATAGCAGCAGCAGTGAATTCAAGACCAAAATGTAATGGCATTGGCACCGCAAAATAAGCGGCTGTACCGACATTATTGAAGCTCACCATGCCAAGGCCCATCGCAACGAAATAGCCTGCGAGGATACCAAGCAGAACGGCCGCTGCCGAGATGATGCCCTTTGTGTAGAATTTCAAGCCGAGCGATACGACAATCACAACGCCAGCAACAGCCCAATTTTGCAAGCTGCCAAATTCAGGCTTGCCAATGGCAGGGACGCCGCCAGCGGCATATTGGATGCCAACTTTGATGAGAGACAGACCAATCATCAATACCACAAGACCTGTGACTAATGGTGGGAAGGCAAAGCGAATACGCTTGATGAAACCGCCCAAAATCATGTGGAAAATACCACCCACAAGGACACCGCCCATCACAGCTGCCATCGCATCAGGCCCTTTGCCTGCGACCAATGGGATCATGATAGGAACGAAGGCAAAGCTTGTGCCTTGAACGATTGGAAGACGCGCGCCAACAGGGCCCATACCAACGGTTTGGATTAATGTTGCGATACCTGCGAACACCATGCTCATTTGGATCATATAGATCATTTCACCAAAATGAGGTGAGTTTGATCCAAAGCCAAAGCCAGCAGCGCCAGCAATAATAATAGCTGGTGTGACGTTTGATACGAACATCGCCAAAATATGCTGCAATCCCAAAGGAACAGCCTGTGCCATTGGCGGCGTATAGTTAGGATCTGCCAGCTGTTCTGGCGTACCTAGTGAGTTATCTGTTAGCATTATAGTTTCCCCCCTATTTTTGTTGCTACAGAATATGAAGAATACGTGTGGAGCTTATGCTGTGATAGTAAAGGCCTCCTCAAACCAATATTCTTCGAGATTGACACCATCGCCAATACGGTCAATCACCGCGAAATGGCCAGGTGCGTGAAGTGGTGTTAATACCCCATGCCAAATATTCGCATGGTAGTTCACACCCATCGCCGGTGCTGTGATGAAAGCCCGAGGTGTGCCCGGACGTCCGTCTTCATCAGCTGCGACAATGACTAAAAAGGGATGTTGTGTCATCGGCAGGAAGGCTTGCGAGCCGAAAGGATGCCGTTCCATCATATCAAGGTGATAGGGCAAGCTGCGCGGTTTTGCGTCAAATAAGCTTATGCCCGCTCTGCCGCCGTCAAAGGTGAGGTTTGCTTTGTCGTGATAACGCTCACAATAGCCTTGGTTAATCATCATATCAGCCGCGCCCTCAAAGCTTATGACATCTCCGAAGGGGGCAAAAGCTGATGGCGTTAGTGGTTCTGTCTTGATGATCTGCGTCATTTACAAATCCAACTTTGCATGGCGGTTGACGTCTTTATAGAGCAAATAGCGAAAGGGCTCATGCCCCGTGGCATAGCAAGATTGCGGGCAAAAGGCGCGCAGCCACATATAATCACCAGCTTCTACCTCATACCAATCTTGGTTGAGATTATAAGACCCTGTGCCCTGAAGTACATAAAGCCCATGTTCCATGACATGCGTTTCTTCAAAGGGGATAAAGCCACCTGGCTGAAAGGTGACAATATTGACATGCATATCATGCGCCAAATCAGCCGGGTCAACAAAGCGCGTTGTCGCCCATTTACCCCCAGTATCAGGCATAGGGGTCGCCGGCACATCATCATCATGGGTGACAAAGGCTGATGGCTTTGGAATGCCAGGCGCCTCTTCATAACGTTTGCGGATCCAGTGAAAGACGATTTTTTCATTTGTGTCATTTTGCAATGACCAAGCTAATCCCGCAGGCAAATAAGCATAGGAGCCAGCTGTCAGCCGATAGGTTTGGCCTTCAAAAGCGAGAAGCGCGCACCCTTCCACGACAAAAAGAACAGATTGTGCCTCTTTGTTATTATCTGGCTGTGACGCGCCACCACCTGCCGAGACCTCCATAATATAGTGGGAAAAGGTTTCCGCAAATCCGGTGAGTGGGCGCGCAATCACCCAAAGGCGCGTCTTGTCCCAGCCTGGTAAGAATGACGTGGTGATATCGCTTAACACACCCTTAGGAATGAGCGCATAGGCTTCGGTAAAAAGCGCTTTGTCTTTGATGCGTTCTGTCTGTGGTGGCAATCCACCTTGTGGCGCATAATACCGAGTCATTATGGGACGTTCCTTTAAATGCTACCTTCTAGTCTAATGGCGTGGCAAAGATATCAACAAGTCGTAATTGAGCAATTTTCTCAACCTGACGGCAGGCTTCTTCAAATTCTAACTCGGGGCTGAGTTCAATCCGACGGTGAAAGGCGGATAGAATATCGGCCTTGGTTAGCCCTTTCACCGCAATGATGAAGGGATGGCCAAATTTATCACGATAAGAGTGATTGAGCGCCTCAAAGGTTGCTCTCTCGTCATCGGTTAAGGCATCAAGGCCGGCTGAGGCTTGTTCAGCGGTTGATTCTGCTGTGAGGCGCTTGGCAGCAGCTAATTTGCCAGCCAAATCAGGATGCGCATTCAAGACGCCAAGCCGCTTCTCATAGGAGGCGCTGCGAAAATGGTGACAAAGGAGCTGATGAAAGGCATCACAGCTATCAGTGGTAAGGCCTTGCTCATCGGCAAAGGCAGCATCTGCTATCCATGGGGAATGTTCAAACACCCCACCAAACAGGGCTAAGAACTGATCCTCACGAAGCTGTGAGGGACGTAATTGTGGCTGATATGGGTGCGTGTTATGCCAATGGGCGGCAATTTGCTCTCTTGTGGCGCACCAGACATCATCATGAGATTGCACATAAGAGATAAACTTCTTTAAGGCTTGCACTCTGCCAGGTCGCCCAATCAGGCGGCAATGAAGGCCGATTGACATCATTTTAGGCGCGCCATTCTGTCCCTCTTCATAGAGGCAGTCAAAGCTGTCTTTGAGATAGTGATAGAAATCATCGCCTGTGTTGAAGCCCTGCGCAGTTGCAAATCGCATATCATTGGCATCAAGCGTATAGGGGATCATCAGCTGCGGGCCAGCATCTGTTTCAACCCAATGAGGCAGGTCATCATCATAGCAGTCTGATTGCCATGAAAAACCACCTGCTTCAGCCACAAGCCCAACCGTATTCACAGAACAGCGTCCGGTATACCAGCCCGTAGGTTTTTTGCCGGTGACTGTTTCATGAAGCGCAATCGCCTCAAGAATATCGGCTTTTTCATCCTCACGGCTATGGTCTTTATAATCAATCCATTTCAGTCCATGGCTAGCAATATCCCATCCCGCATCCTGCATCGCTTTTACCTGCAGAGGTGCTCTGGCAAGCGCTGTTGCCACGCCAAAAACAGTTACGGGGATATTGGCCGTGGTAAAAAGCTTATGAAGGCGCCAGAAACCAGATCGTGCGCCATATTCATAAATTGATTCCATGTTCCAGTGGCGCTGATTTGGCCATGCGGCGGCACCAACAATTTCGGAGAGAAAGGCTTCAGATGCTGCATCGCCATGCAGAATGTTATTCTCGCCGCCTTCTTCATAATTCACAACGAATTGAACAGCGATTTTGGCATGATTGGGCCAGCGCGCCTCTGGTTGGTTGGTGCCATAACCAGTTAAATTTCTTGGGTAATGTTTCATCAACCTCTAGCCTGAAAATATCTTCCCCAGGGAAAGCTTGCTCGTCTTTTGCCATTTTCCGCAAGAGAAAAAATGCAATATCTTTCATTTTGTATTTCCGGCGCTGCGTGTCATACTAACCGACGGGCAGAAGGTTAGTCGGCTGTGACAAACAGCTAGCTATCTTACGCTCTCAGGCGATTGTCGTATTTTGGGATAAAGGTAGGAACAATATGACAAAAGGATTTCTGACAACACATGTGTTAGATACAAGCACAGGTAGCCCCGCAGCTGGCATGAAAATTTCGCTCTATCGCAAGGAAGGCGATAAGGTAACACATCTTGTTGATACCCATACAAATGACGATGGGCGCACTGATTCCCCTATCCTGCCTGCGGAATCATTTGAAACAGGGCGCTATCACCTTGTCTTTCATGCTGGCGCCTATTTTGAGGCACAAGGCCTCTCCTTACCTGAGCCGAAATTCTTGGATGAGGTTATCATTGCTTTTGGGCTAGCTGATGGCTCATCACATTATCATGTGCCGCTATTGGTCTCGCCCTATGGCTATTCGACTTATCGTGGTAGCTGAGGGAGCGTGTGATGGAATTCGGATTTTATAGCTTATTGGTCATTGATTGGCTTGAATTGGCATTGCGCTGGTTACATGTGGTAACAGCGATTGCGTGGATCGGGTCCTCATTTTATTTCATCGCGCTTGACCTTGGATTGCGGAAAACAGCCTCGCTGCCAGAGTTAGCGCATGGCGAAGAATGGCAAGTCCATGGCGGTGGTTTCTATCACATTCAGAAATATCTTGTCGCCCCGCCAACGCTGCCAGAGCA
>WTJA01000077.1:11093-22244 GCA_011524995.1 Alphaproteobacteria bacterium
CATCTCGGCGCGCTCACAGCGACCATTATGTCATTTAACGTGTTGATGGTGATTATTCCCAATCAACGGATTGTTGTGGCTGATCTCAAAGCTGGGAAAACACCAGATGCGAAATATGGCAAAATTGCCAAGCAACGTTCGACCCATAATAACTATCTCACTCTGCCGGTGATTTTCTTTATGTTGTCAAATCACTATCCTTTGACACATTCAACAGAGTTTTCATGGGTGATCGCATCACTTGTCTTTTTGATGGGGGTTTCAATCCGCCATTATTTCAATACACGTCATGCAAGAGCTGGGAATCCGCGCTGGACATGGGCGGTCACAACAGCCTTATTCCTTGCTATTATGGCGCTGTCATTGGCGCCACTGGCGATGAAACATGCTGAGGATGAAACATTAAAGTTATCTCAATTATCACCTGTTCAGCAGCAAATGGCGACACATCAAGATTTTGATGATGTCAGAGATATTGTCTTGGGGCGCTGTGCGATGTGCCATGCGGCCGAGCCTTATTATGAGGGGGTATTATGGGCGCCAAAACATGTGATGCTTGAAACAGATGCCCAAATCATCAGCTATGCCAAAGATATTGTCACGCAATCAGCGCTCTCGCACGCAATGCCGCCCGCTAATGTGAGCTATATGGAACCTGAAGAGCGGGCCTTATTGCTTAAATGGTTTCAGCAATCACTTGCGAAAAACTCATAGGTGAAAAGGGATATATGCCAAACATATGACGTCATCAGATAAGATTACATTCTTGCTCAATGGGACAGTTGTCACGCTGTCAGATGTGCGGCCAGATACAACCTTGCTTCATTGGTTGCGGGCTGAACAACGCCTCACTGGCAGCAAGGAAGGGTGTGCCGAAGGTGATTGCGGCGCGTGCACCGTTATTTTGCGTAATCCTCATGATGCTTATGACAAAGGGCGGGCAGTGAACGCCTGTATTCTATTGATGGGTATGGTAGCAGGCAGTGCCATTACCACTATCGAAGGTGTGTCAGGTCCCAACGGGGCATTGCATCCTGTGCAACAAGCGATGATTACCCATCATGGGGCGCAATGCGGCTTTTGTACGCCTGGCTTTGTGATGTCCCTTTATGCGCATTGGCGGCAAGGGCTGCCCTTCACTATGGCAGAGATTGATAGCTGTTTGGCAGGCAATTTATGTCGTTGTACAGGCTATCGCCCTATTATTGATGCGGCTTTGTCATTGGCAGACTGGCCAGTGCCAGCCTGGGAACAGGAAAGGCAGCAGACAGAAGATGCCTTTTGCGAAGAGATGGCTGCGGCGCAGGTCTCCCTCACCCTTCAGGCGCAGGGACAACGTTTCTTTGCACCCAAAAGCCTGACAGAGTGCGCGGCGCTGATTGCCGCACATCCGCAAGCGCAGATTGTCGCAGGTGCCACTGACCTAGGCTTGTGGTTAACCAAACAACATCGTGAATTTGATAGCTTCATTTCCCTCAAATCTGTTCAAGAATTACGCCATGTCTCTATAGAGGAGGAGGGCGTCCTGATTGGGGCAGCGGTAACACATGCTGAAGCAATGCAAGCGTTTGATACATCATTACCAGATCTGGCTGAGGTCTGGCGGCGCTTTGGATCGGCCCAGGTGCGATCATCGGGCACGGTTGTGGGGAATGTCGCGAATGGCTCTCCGATTGGGGATATCTCACCCTGTTTGATCGTCTTAGGCGCAGAGGTAATATTACGGCACGGCACGGAACAACGCCGTCTGCCAATATCCTCTTTCTTCTTAAGCTATGGGAAGCAAGATCGAAAAGATGGAGAATTCCTAGAGGCTATCTTTATTCCGCATAAGGATGATGAGGCCTTATTTATTGCGCGCAAACTCTCAAAGCGATTTGATCAAGATATTTCGGCTGTCTTGATGGCGGCCTATCTAACGAAGGAGGGCGGCATAATCGCATCACTGCGCCTTGCCTTTGGCGGGATGGCAGAGATACCAAAAAGAGCGATGGCGACAGAGGCCTATTTGCAGGGGCGTAATATTGCCGACGTCACGTCAGAGGCGCTCACCCAAGCTCTTGCTTCGGATTTTACGCCCCTTTCTGATATGCGGGCCTCTGCTGAGTATCGCTTGGCAGCCGCTGCGAATATGGTGAGGCACGCCTTGCAACAAGATGATGAGGGCCATTATGGGTTGGCGCACCACCAACCACAGGAAGAGGGCAGATTATGAGTTCATTTCACTCTGCCTCATTGCCGCATGATAGCGCAGCTCTCTATGTGACAGGCCAGGCACAATTTATTGATGATATCGCACTGCCGGCTGATACCGCCCATGTGGCATTAGGGCTCTCTAACATCGCACATGGCATTATCACTGATATGGATTTTTCATCAGTGTTACAGGCAGATGGCGTGATAGGCATACTAACCCATCATGATATTCCAGGTAAAAATGACGCCAGTCCTGTTTTTGGGGATGATCCTATTTTCACCTCTGGGCGCATTGATTATCATGGGCAAGCTATCTTTGCTGTTATAGCAAAAAGCGCAAAACAAGCGCGCAAAGCAGCCCTATTGGCACATATCACAACGACCAGTTTGCCGCCAATTATCACCATTGATGAGGCGTTAGCCGCTAATAGTCTGCTTCAGGCTCCCAAAAGCTGTGTGAGGGGTGATGCAAGCCAGGCTTTGGCTGAGGCGCCTTATCACCTCGAAGGGGTGTTACGCCTTGGTGGGCAAGAACATTTCTACCTTGAAGGGCAGGCTGCGATTGCTATCCCAGGCGAGATGGATGGTATCTCCATTTTTGTCTCAAGCCAGCATCCGACTGAAATTCAGCATAAGGTTGCTGACGCCTTGGATGTGCCTTATGGCAAAGTGACGGTTGAGGTTCGCCGGATGGGTGGCGCCTTTGGTGGCAAAGAAAGTCAAGCCAATCTGCCAGCGATTATTGCCGCGCTAGCAGCGCATAAAACAGGTAAGCCTGCGAAATGTGTGTATGACCGTGATGAGGATATGCGCGTTACGGGGAAACGACATGATTGTAAATTAAGCTATGATGTTGGCTATGATGAAACAGGACGCATCCTAGCACTTGATTTGCGGCAAGCCTTGCGCTGCGGCATGTCATTTGATTTGTCGGCGGCGGTGGCTGACCGGGCTGTTACGCATGCCGATAATGCCTACTTCATTCCGCATATTAAGGTGACATCCTATTTATGTCGGACCAATACCCCCTCTAACACAGCCTTCCGGGGGTTTGGGGGGCCGCAAGGTATGGCAGCGATTGAACGCATTATGGATGAAATTGCCTTCGCCTTGGGCAAAGACCCGCTCGATGTGCGGCTTTTCAACCTATATGCTGAGGCTGATAGTCCAGATGCTGGTCAGTTAACCCCTTATGGACAGCCTGTCACCGATTGTATTTTGCGTGGCTTAATGGGGGATTTGGCGAAGACGTCAGATTATCAAAATAGACGTGCGGCGATTGAAACCTATAATAAAACAAATCCCCATATTCGGCGTGGTATTGGAATGACACCGGTCAAATTTGGCATTTCCTTTAATAAGACAATGCTGAACCAAGCAGGTGCCTTGGTGCATGTTTATACAGATGGGTCTGTTCACCTAAATCATGGTGGCACAGAGATGGGGCAGGGGCTCTATACCAAAGTGCGGCAAATTTGCGCCCATGAATTTGGGATAGAGGCAAGAGACGTCCATTTGTCGCCCGCCAATACGGGTAAAGTGCCAAATAGTTCTGCGACAGCCGCATCATCTGGTACCGACTTAAATGGCATGGCAGCAGCAAAAGCAGCCGCCGAAATTAAGGCGCGCATGACCGCCTATCTCGCGCAATTATATCAATGTGACGAGGCTACTATCCATTTTGGCGATGGTCATGTTGCGGTGGGGCAAGACCGTATCACCTTTGCCGAAGCCGCACAGCTCTGCTGGCAGGGACGCATTTCGCTGTCTTCAACAGGGTTTTATGCCACGCCAGATATTTATTGGGATGCTGATACGATGCAGGGGTGCCCCTTCTATTACTATGCCTATGGCGCGGCCGTAACAGAGGTCGCCATTGACAGCGTAACAGGTGAGACACGCATCCTGAAAACTGATATTTTGCATGATGCAGGACATAGTATTAATCCCGCGCTTGATATTGGTCAGATTGAAGGCGGCTTTGTTCAAGGGGCTGGCTGGCTAACAAGTGAAGAACTTGTTTATGGCGCAGATGGGGCTTTGCAGACACATGCACCATCAACCTATAAAATTCCAGCTTGTTCCGATCGGCCTGTTTCCATGACCGTGAAGCTCTATGAAAGTGGCGGCAATAAAGCTGAAACCATTCACCGGTCAAAAGCTGTGGGGGAGCCGCCTTTCATGCTGTCCTTCAGCGTCTTATCAGCCTTGTGTCATGCGCTATCATCAACGGCAAAGACATTCCCTGCCTTGCACGCACCAGCCACGCCAGAGGCCATTTTGCGTTGTGTTAGAAATGAGCAGTCATAGATGACGAATTGGGTGTCGCTGGTTCAAAAGGCAGGGGGGCATCACGCCGCTGCTTGTCATGTGGTTATCTCAGAGGTGAAGGGATCATCCCCGCGTGAAGTGGGCGCTGATATGGTGGTAACAGCAACGGGCTTTGAAGGCACCATTGGCGGCGGGCAATTAGAATTTGAGGCCCTTCACATCGCACAACAGCTTATTGCCTCAGCCACGCAGTTCACAAGGCAATGGCGTCAATTTGCGCTTGGCCCGTCATTGGGACAATGTTGTGGCGGGGCGGTCACATTATGCTTTGTCCTCTATGTGCCAGATAATGTAGATGCCTTATCACAGCTTGCTGCCGCACATGCCATTTATCATGAAAGGCAGACACAGACCTTTCCCTATCCTTATGAGGGAACAGATAAAGTAGCGGCGAAAGACGGGTTTATTCTATCGCAACCGCAAAAGCCGCTTCATCTGTATATTTATGGGGCTGGTCATGTGGGGCGCGCGCTGGTATCTGCGACCGCAGAGTTAGGGCTTGTGCGGTATTGGGTAGATGATGATGACAGCCGCTTCCCATCAGCCATGCCGCCTGATATCGAAAAGATTGTGGCACAAAACATGGCCGCTATTGCACGCTATGCCGCCCCCGATTCCTTTCATATTATCATGAGCTATTCGCATCAAATTGATGAAGCGATCGCCTATGAAGTTTTGCAGCGTGACGCGTTCTTACAAATTGGTATGATTGGCTCCCACACAAAGGCGCAGCGTATGGCATCACGGCTCGCGAAGGCAAATATCGCAAGCGATCAGATTGCACGTCTTCATTGTCCCATTGGCATCCAGGGCATAAAGCAAAAAGCGCCTGCCTTTGTGGCGCTGTCTATCGCGGCTCAAATAGCGCAATGGCAATCAGATTTAAGCGAGATGCCCCGCTCGTCTTAGCAAGCCGGATGCCGCTTTATCATGGCGCTCTAAGAGTGTTGCCAATGGCATGGTAGCAAGATGGCCATCACGTACCACAAATTTTCCGTTAATCATGACATCACGCGGTTTCACAGGGCCACAAAAGACAAGGGCGGCAAGGGGATCGGTTTGCGTGCCGGCAAAATCGATAACATTCTTGTCAAAAATGGCAAAATCTGCGGCAAAGCCGGGGGCAATTTGCCCGATATCATGGCGTCCAAGCACGGCTGCGCCACCTCTTGTTGCAATATAAAGCGCCTCTCTTGCGCTCATAGCACCAGGGTTGCCTTGCACGCGCTGCAGAAGCATGGCTTGGCGCGCTTCGTTCATCATATGGGCACTATCAGAAGAGGAAGAGCCATCAACACCCAAGCCGACCGGCACGCCCTTATCCCGCATTTTGCGCACAGGGGCGATGCCACTTGCGAGGCGCATATTAGAACAAGGGCAATGGGCGATGCCTGTCTTCGTGCGCGCAAAGAGGTCTAGTTCGTTATCATTAAGCTGGACACAATGCGCATGCCAGACATGATCGCCGACCCAGCCTAATTCTTCTGCGTAATCGCCAGGGCGCAGGTCAAAATTAGCAAGCGAATAATCGATATCTTCAACATTCTCGGCAAGATGTGTATGCAGACGCACGCCTTTATCTTTGGCAAGAAGCGCTGAATCACGCATCAATTCACGGCTTACTGAAAAGGGAGAGCATGGCGCCAGCGAGATGTGCAACATGGCATGCGGGGCATCATCATGATGGCTATCTACCAATCTGATGCTATCTTTGATGATATCATCTTCTCGCTCTGTCAGGCTATCAGGCGGCAGTCCGCCATTGCTCTCGCCGATACTCATAGAGCCTCTGGTGGCTGTAAAGCGCATCCCCACATCATGTGCCGCAGAAATCGCTTGTTCCAGTTCTGTGCCATTTGGGAAAATATATTGATGATCAGACGAAGTTGTACAGCCGCTCAAAGCCAATTCAGCAAGGCCGAGGGCTGTTGAAATATAGAAATCATCCGGCTCAAGATTTTGCCAGATAGGATATAGCGTTTGTAGCCAGCCAAATAGGCTTTCATTCTGAGCTTCTGGAATGAGGCGAGTTAGATTTTGGAACAAATGATGGTGGGTGTTCACCATGCCTGGAATGACGATATGGTGATCAAATGAAATCACATCATCACAGCTTGCAATTTGCTCAGCTAATTCCTCATGAGTGCCAACCGCTTGGATAACACCATTTTCGATGATGATGGCGCCATCTGTGATTTCACGTCCAAAATCGGCTGTCGCACAGTCATTCGCGCCATCCATCGTTGCAAGGATAGAAATATGGTCAAAGGCTGTTTTTGCCATAAGATGTCTCTTTCATATTCGTCGCCATAGTTGCGGCGCATGGGCCTAACTGTCTGATTATGCTAGATAACGGCTTTTTCAACAATAGGCTTGTTCTTAGCGATGCGATCATAATGGAACGGTGATAAATCAAGGGTACGATACGAACCATATGTCACAATTTCAGAAATGCCACGTCCCATTGCTGGTGATTGCTGGAGGCCATGGCCCGAAAAGCCATTGAGGAAGTTGAAGTTGCCAATCTCATGATGGGGGCCAAGGACAGCATTTTGATCAAGCACATTAAAGGCATAATGACCGGCCCACTCACTATGCACCTTTACGGCCTCAAATTGTGGGACCCGTGTTGCCAAAGTAGGCCAGATATGGTCCATCCATAAATTATGGTCCATCTCAAAATCATCATAATCAGCAGCGGGGTCAATCTCGGCATAGCCGCCAGCCATATAGCTGTCTTTGCCATCTTGCCTGAAATGCACACCCGCAGGATCAATCGTTAAGGGGCAATCACGGTCCAAAGGTGTTTCTGCGGTAAAGCAATAAGTATAACGTTTGCGCGGCTCCACCGGTAAGTGAATGCCTGCCATAGCCGCGACCTTGGCCGCTCGTGGGCCCGCGGCATTGATGATTTGCCCGCAAGAAATCACCTCACCTGATTGCAAGGTGACAGAGGTGACCTGCGTTTTATCGTCAGATACAGTGAGGGCCACAACTTCATTTTGAATATATTCAACACCGCGTTCACGTGCCGAACGGCGCCACCAATCAAAGAGAGTGATACCGTCAAAATAGCCTTCATCGATTTTGTTGTGAGACCCTAAAATAATATCATCAAGGTGATAGAAGGGGTAGGCGTCGCGTATCTCGTCCACAGACATGATTTTGGTGCCAGCACCGCAGGCTTGCTGGATGGCTTGGCTCTCGCGTAGATTATTAGCGAAGGCATCATTATCCGCTAAATACATATAGCCAAAATTGTGAATAGAAAGCTGAGGCACCCGTGGATCATTGCCCATATAGCCGCGTAAATTCTTGACGAAATCAGCGGCAAATTGGGAGATTTTAATATTTAGTTCTGTGCTAAATTGCTGACGCATACAGCTATTTGTGTGCGCTGTTGAACAAGAGGCATAGCGCGGGTCTTTTTCTACGACCAGAATGCGGCCGGTGAAATCATCATTATCGCGCAAAAACCAAGCGGCAGACGACCCCATGATAGCACCGCCAATAATAACAACATCATAGCTGTTATGGCTTGGCTCACTTGGAAAAATAGGTGGTATCTCACTCATAAGATTACCCCGATTAAAATGGCATATTCACAGAGATATTTGTTTGTGATTCCCCTTCTTTGAGGGGCTCAGGTTCATTTTTTAGTTGCGTAGCTTGTTCTAGATTAACCGTCATACCGCTATCTAAAACAAACTGGGCGCCAATCGCGGCTGACATGGCTTCTTGCTGGCGTCTTTCGCCTGCGGTAAGGGCGCCGCCTTGCTTGGCTGAGCCAGCATCAAAGCGACCAAATAATGTGAACACAGAATCTGGTAAGAATGAGATATTTGTCAAAGCGCGTTGCCAGCTTAGTTGCAGGCTGCCGACAAAACAATGTTCACCCGCCAAAGTGCCGGCATCTAAGCCGATACCAAAGCCACGTCCCCCAAAGGTACATTCAGCATTCGAAAATACGGGTCTGTCAGAGAGGCTGGCTTGCGCAAACAAACGCAAGGTCGCATCGAGCTGTCCTTTTTCTAGGGGCAGCAAAGGCTGGCGGTAACGTTCAGAAAGCCGCATGATTGAATGATTTAAATCTGCGCCTTGGCGGCTATTCGCCCGTGCTTGGAAAAAGGTGAGGCCTCTTTCTAATTCTACACGGAATAAATGAGACGCCCCTGACGGTAAATCAATCTCGTAATCAGCATAGATATTAATGTTTCGCGTTTTATCCTGAGACGACGGTGTGGTGCCATTATAAGAGCTAGAATCTGCCATGTTCACGGAGCCGCCAACGGTTAAAGAGTGACGTCGTTGTAGAAAAATTGGATAACGCATCCCAATTTGCTTCGAATAGGCATGGGACGAGAAATCTAAATCTGCCAATGTTCCTTTTTCAGGTTTGGTATGCGATTCACTGGTGCGGATGAAGAGTTGTAAATCACTATCATCGATATAGGTGCTGTAATCAAAGCTCACAGAACGATATGTTTTTGGGTCAGGCGCTTGACGCACTGAAAGCCTGGCTTCATCACGGCCAGTCCACTGACCAAGCAAGGCAACATCTGCCAAAAATACATCACGGCCCAGACTTTCAGATAAGTAATTCTGATAGCCCAAGCTTGCTTGTTGTGTGCGTTGGTCAACTTCTAAAATAAGGGCAGCTGTCCCTGTTGCATCGCCTGGTGCAATCACGCCTCTTGCTGAGATGCCGGGATACTCATTCACACTCAGCAAAAACCGCTCAAGATCATCAGTTTTGGTAACACCTTTTGAGGCCAATGAGGCAAAGGCATCTAAAATATGGCCTCTCGCTAAATCAGATAATCGTGTCTCGCGGATGCGCAAGTCGGTAATCGTGCCTTCGACAATCTCAAGCCTGACATCTCCTGTGGAGATTTCCTGCGCTGGGACCACCGCAAAAGAGAGCGCATAGCCCTGTTCACGGTAATAGCGCGTAATGGCATCAGCATAGAGATAGATATCAGCCACGCTAATCCGCGTGCCAGTTTGCGGCATGTTCAGCGACGTCAGGATCTCGGCATCAAATAATGTACCACCTGTCAGGCGCAGATTACGCAAAGTGAAAAAGATATCCTCTGACCCAGCTGGCGCGGTGCTGCCTTGTTCTAACTGAATAGGCGCAGGGGCAGGGCGCGCAACTTCTGGGTCTTTTAAGGATCTCTCAATAATGGCTGGATTAGAGAGGCCTGATAATTGCGCTGAAACCGGGAAAGTCGATAACGTTGTGACGAGGGCAAAAGACATGCCCAAGCTGGCACAGATGCGCTGCGCTAGCTTGGGTCGTGTTCTTGTCTTTTTGTGGAAAGAATTCCTGTCCACTATGCCCTCATCTCCCTATGGTTTGGTTCCACTCGCTCATTTATGAATTGGCAGCAAACCACTCAGTATTTTTGAGCTTAACCTCTTGGAAGGCTTTCGTGAAGCCTGATAGTGATAGTCCTACAATCCGCGGCTGCCCAGTGCTAGAGAGAACCGCGATTGCCGCTTGTGAGCCCTTTTTAAGAGGGGAGAGGTCATCTTCGGTGACAATGGCTTCGATGAAGCAACCATCAGCCTCACATCTGGTAAAACGCAGAGTGTCTAAGGCACGTGTTTCTTGGTCGATTTCGAATAAGACACCACCAGATACAAGCAATCCCGTTGGGACCCAAATTTGCACGCCAATTTCATCGGTTGCCCCGAAATGCGCGATAGATGTGAGCATAATGCGTTCTTCGGTTTCGCTGTTAAAGGCTGTTTGTATTGCATCACAAGGTGGCAAATTTTCACGCTCAACACAGCGCACAATCCAATCTTTATAGGTTGTCGTTTCCACCGCTTCTTGCGCCACTGACATTTGTGCCGTTGATGTGAGTAGTAAGGCGGCTAAGCCTGTCATGAGAAATCGAGTGATGATAGCCATTCTCTTTTAAAAACCCTTCTATTTGGCGGTACAAATGCCCTTTGTTGATTGTGTGTCCTGACAGCTGAGGATGGTCCAATCGCCGATGGCATCAACAAATGCCTCAGCTGTTTCTGTTGTGGTGCCTGGCTCTTTCGCATCTGCTACGGCAATCTCTCCGTCTGCAGGAGCCGCGCTTTCTGTGATTGTGCTCTCTTTGGCGTCATCTCTGACTTGCAAGCGTTCATTACGCTCCACACGCTCGATGATTTCGAGCTTTTCAGCAAATTCGATTTTCGTATCAGCGCTTTGAATTTCGATTTGTTTTTCAACAATCGGGGCAATGGCATCTAATTTATCCTTTGCCGCGCCAAGAATAGCGGCGATCACAGTCTCATCTAGCAGCTGGTAGTTCTGCGCAAGGCCACCATTTGAGCCATCTTTTAGCTGATAGGAAATGGCCACATTCTTATTTGTACCAGGTTGCGCATCAGAGAACAGGCCATTGGCATCAATCTCTAGGCTCTGCCCACCAAAGAAGCCGGTGACAGTCCCGATAGTAATATCCGCCTGGCGTGTGCCATCAAAATATTTATCGGTCGCTTTTGACCCGGAGATATTCAGCGTAAGCGGTGTAATGCGACCAGAGATTGTTGGCAGTGTTAGATCATAATTGGCAGCATTGGCCCCTGAAAGCGATAGACCAGTAACAGATACCGCTTGTA
>WTJA01000036.1 GCA_011524995.1 Alphaproteobacteria bacterium
CATCTATGCCGCCTCTTGTTCTGCCATCTGCTGGCGGTAGTGGGCGAGCGCCTCTTCACATTTCACCCTGCTATCAGCTATCATCAAAGACGTGCGCAGCGCCTCAGATGACGGCAAATAATCACAATAGGCTGATAAATGCTTCCTCAAGTGACGCAAGCGCGTTTCCGGATAAAGTTGTAGATAAAGCGCGACATGCTCTTCCATGATAGACAGGCGCGTTGTAAGCGATGGCGCTTCTCTGATAGGCTCGCCAGCCATCATGTCAGCGATTTGCCCAAGCAGCCAAGGACGGCCCATTGCCCCCCGACCAACCAGCAAACCTTGCGCATTAGACTGCCGTAAGGCTGTCTGCGCTGTGGTGACATCGATTATATCGCCATTTGCGCAAACCGGAATGGACACAGCATCAACCGTTTGGGCAATCAATTCCCAATCAGCGCTGCCTTTATACATTTGGGTGCGCGTACGCCCATGAATGGCAAGCATCTGTACCCCTTCATTCTCGGCGATCTTCGCAATAGTTGGCGCATTTTTATGATCATCATCCCAGCCAAGGCGTGTTTTCAAAGTCACCGGAATAGAGACCGCTTTGACAACAGCAGAAACTATGTCCTTCACTGCTGCCTCATCTTGCATCAAGGCAGAGCCAGATAGCCGATTTGTTACCTTTTTGGCAGGGCAGCCCATATTAATGTCAACAAATTGCGCGCCTCTCATCTCAGCCAAGCGCGCTGCTTCCGCCATCATCTGCGGGTCCCATCCTGCAATTTGGATTGAGAGCGGCGCTTCATCTTGTTCCACGCCCTTTAATTTTTGCATCTCAATCCACACATCCTGCAAAAAGGCGTGTGATGCAATCATCTCAGAGACAACAAGCCCGCCGCCCCATTGGCGGACGATTTGCCGAAAAGGTTTGTCGGTAATACCAGACATCGGCGCCAATATCACATTATGAGGCAATGTAATGTCACCAATTTTGATAGGCTGATACGAATACGGACAATCTGTCATAAGTTACAAAGTCAATTCTTGCATAATTTGGTAGCAGTTTAACACAAACACAAAAATTATGCACAAAAAATAGACAAAATGCACGTGCCTTGATAGCTGCGCCCCATCACATAATGGCAGGAAGCACTGGTGATCTCTTTCCGACATGCTATAACGAGAAAAGCTTCTTTTACCGCTACACAAAAGGCTTCTAATGGCTGCTAACTCCCCTTCACCGCTACCCACTTTTGATTGCGTTATCCTTGCAGCAGGGGCAGGCCGCCGTATGGGCGGTATCGTCAAGCAATTTGAAACGGTAAATGGGGCAGAGATCTATCAACATGCTATTGCCGCTTTTGCCAAGCATGAGCAATGCGGCCAGATTATTCTAGTTGTCCCACAAGCCGAACTAGCCATGCTTCAGCAACGCCATAAGGGGGAGCCTCTTACGATCGTTTCTGGTGGTCAGGATCGCCACCATTCTGTGCAAGCCGGGCTCGCAGCCTTAGCGGGACAACACGCCCCCTATATCGCCATTCATGATGCGGCCCGCCCTTTTACGCCGCAGAAAGTGATAGATGATGCGCTCGCAGCCTTAGGGCAAGGCGCGAGAGCTGTCATCCCTGTCCTCCCTGTGGCAGACACGATTAAGGTGATCCATCAAGACCAGCAGATAGTGTCACACACGCTCGATCGCAATCAATTAGGCCGTGTTCAAACACCACAATTTTTTGATGCCGACACCTTACAAGAGCTACATCACAACTTGCAGATGGATGAGAGCCGCCAAAATGGTATTGTTTTGGATGATGCAAGTCTTGCCGAAGAGGCTGGCATTGACGTAGCCGTGATTGCGGGTGATGAGCAATTGGCAAAAGTCACTTGGCCATCAGACCTAGAAACTCTACAAACAACACATGCGCACGTTCTTAAACAAGGCCAGACCATGACAGCTGAATATCGCACAGGCACAGGATTTGACGTCCATCGCTTCACCGAAGGCGATGGGCCTATCATGATTTGCGGCATTGCCGTGCCACATGATAAAGCGCTTGATGCGCATTCTGATGGAGATGTTGGCATTCATGCGCTCTGCGACGCTATTTTTGGCGCGCTTTGCGATGGTGACATTGGATCTCACTTCCCTCCCTCTGATGACAAATGGAAAGATGCGGCTTCGGACCAATTCCTGCGCTATGCCATTGATAAAGTCGGAAGCCGCGGCGCAAGAGTAACGCATATTGATGTGACCATTTTATGTGAGTTACCAAAAATCGGTCCTGTTCGTGATGATATGCGCGCAAGATTGGCAGAAATAACAGGCCTCTCACTTGACCGTGTGTCGGTGAAAGCCACAACAACCGAACGGCTAGGCTTTACAGGACGCGGTGAAGGCATCGCGGCACAGGCTGCGGCAACAATATGCTTTGATACAGGAGACAGCGCATGAGTATCGCGCATCACATTGCCACGTTGGGCCCGATTGGCCGTACCCTCCCTGCACCAGGTAGTTGGGGGTCATTTGTGGCGCTAGTGACTGGCTATGTCATTGCATCATATGGGTTTGTCGCTATCGCAGCAGCAACTATCCTCGTGACAATGGTCGGCTTCTGGGCATGTGAGGTATATGGCAGAGATACAGGCAAAAAAGATGCCTCAGAGGTGATTATCGACGAAGTCGCTGGCATGTGGTCAGTGCTATTAGTGACACCTTTGACCCTAGAGGGTTATGTTGCGGCCTTCCTTGCCTTTCGCTTATTTGACATCACAAAACCATTCCCTGTGAATAAAGCAGAAGCGATTCCAGGCGGGGCTGGTGTGATGGCAGATGATCTGGTCGCTGGCGGCATTGCGGGCTTGGTGATGCTTGTGCTTCTGCAATATGGGATTTTAACCTGGCCTGCCCCATGATTGAACCATTAGCCAAACAAGTCATCGCAGACTGCCAAACACACGGCCTTCAGCTTGTCACAGCTGAATCTTGCACTGGCGGCTTGATCATGGCGAGCCTGACCGATATTTCTGGCGCCTCTGCCGTCTGTGATAGGGCCTATGTCACCTATTCCAACACAGCGAAACAAGAGATGCTTGGCGTTCAAGCAGACACCTTAGCGATTTATGGTGCAGTATCGGCTGAGACAGCCTATGAAATGGTCACAGGGGCCGCCAAGACCTTATCAGTGCCTCATGCGGCCATTTCTGTGACGGGCATTGCCGGACCAGGTGGGGGAAGCGCAGAGAAACCTGTTGGCACTGTCTGGATTGGCACCGCCATCACAGGAACGAAAACACTGACCAAAGGCTATTTATTTGACGGCGATAGGGCGGCTATTCGGCATCAAACCATCATCGCCGCATTAGAACAGCTTCAGTCGCAAATAATGACACTCAATTAGCCGGCTTGCGGCAATCCCTTACCATAGAGGGTATTGGCACGGGTTTCAAACGCCCCAACCATCTTCTTCACCGCTTCGGTAAATAAGCTTTCAATCACTGTTTGCAGAATGCGTGAGTTAAATTCAAAATCGACATAAAATTCGATTTCGCATCCCTCTGGGTGCGGCTTGAACTGCCAATGATTTTGCAGATATTTAAAGGGTCCCTCAGCATATTCCACGTGGATTTCCATCGCATCATCATCTAAGCGGACATAAGAGGTAAAGCGCTCCTTAAACATTTGAAACCCGATGATGAGATCAGCAATCATCTTTTCATCATTTTGCTCACGGATCCGAGCTGCAAGGCACCATGGCAGAAATTCAGGATAACGTTTTACATCAGCAACTAGCTGATAAAGCTGTTCTGGGCTATGTTGCAGCACTCTTGTTTCAGAATGCTGAGTCATGCCTGGGCCTCAGCCAATTGCGCCTCTCTGGCCGCACGCAATGCCACAAAATCAGCATCTGCATGATAAGAGGAGCGTGTCAGCGGTGTTGATGACATCATCAAGAAGCCTTTTGCCCGCCCCTTCTCAGCATAATCAGTAAATTGATCAGGCGTCACAAAACGGTCAACAGCTGCATGTTTGGGCGTCGGCTGTAAATATTGGCCAATCGTCATGAAATCCACATCAGCCGCGCGCAAATCATCCATCAGCTGCCCCACTTCACCATCTTCTTCACCAAGGCCAACCATAATACCCGATTTCGTAAAGATAGACGGATCAAGCTGTTTGACCTGCGCTAAGATCTGCAAGGAATGAAAATAGCGAGCGCCTGGGCGAATTGACGGATAAAGACGCGGTACCGTCTCTAAATTATGGTTAAATACATCAGGGCGGGCTTCGACAACCACCTCTAAGGCCCCGTCTTTACGCAAAAAATCAGGGGTGAGAATTTCAATTGTTGTTGCCGGTGAGCTAGCCCGTATAGCCTGAATGGTATCTGCAAAATGCTGCGCGCCCCCATCATCAAGGTCATCACGGTCCACAGAGGTAATAACAACATGAGTGAGGCCTAGTTTTGCGACAGCTTTGGCTACATTGTCAGGCTCGTGAGGGTCCAGCAAATCAGGGCGCCCTGTTGCGACATTGCAAAAGGCACAAGCGCGCGTACAAACAGAACCTAGGATCATCATGGTGGCGTGTTTCTTTGCCCAGCATTCCCCAATATTAGGGCAAGCTGCCTCTTCACACACTGTGACGAGGTCTAAATCACGCATCAATTCCCGGGTCTCAGCAAACGCGTCAGAAGTTGGCGCTTTAACACGCAACCAATCCGGCCGAGACGGCTGAGGTTGATCAGGATTACGCCGCTTCTCAGGATGTCGCGCGGCCCCAATTTTGATATTTGGCGTTGGCATATTGCCTCTTTCTATCGCTAAACCGTGCCCTAGAAATGGATCGCCCGGTCATACGCGTCAAGCACAGATTCATGCATCGCTTCAGAAAGTGTAGGATGCGGGAAGATGGTTTGCATCAATTCCTGCTCCGTTGTCTCTAATGTGCGGGCAATTGCATAGCCTTGAATCATCTCTGTGACCTCTGGCCCGATCATATGTGCGCCAAGCAATTCGCCAGTTTTGGCGTCAAAGATAGTCTTGATGAGACCTTCATCATCACCGAGCGCAATCGCCTTCCCGTTCGCTAGGAAGGGGAAGCGTCCCACTTTGATATCAAGGCCTTTTGCCCTCGCAGCATCTTCGGTTAAGCCGACAGACGCAACCTGCGGACGACAATAGGTACAGCCTGGCACCGTATTATCACCAATCGCATGGACATCTTTTTGACCAGCAATCTTTTCCACACAGATAATCCCCTCATGGCTGGCTTTATGCGCAAGCCACGGAGCGCCAGTGATGTCACCAATCGCATAGAGACCAGGCTCGCCAGTGGCGCCATAGCCATCTGTGACGATATGACCGCGATCAAGCTTCACTTTTGTGGCTTCGAGACCGAGATTTTCGCTATTGCCGACAATCCCGATCGCCATGATGACCCGCTCAGCGGTAAGGGTCTGAGATTTCCCACCTTGTTCAATTGTGGCAGTGACCTCATGGGCGGTCTTTTTCAGAGATTGTAATTTTGCTGAGGTCAGAATCTTCATGCCGCGTTTTTCAAACGCTTTATGCGCCATCGCTGATATTTCAGAATCCTCAGCATTCAAAATCCGATCAAGCGCCTCAACAACCGTGACTTCAACACCCATATCACGATAGAAGCTCGCAAATTCGATGCCGATTGCACCTGAGCCCACAACAATCAATGATTTTGGCATCGTCTTTGGCACCATTGCCTCACGATAAGTGAGGATTTGCGCCCCATCTGATTCCATGCCTGGAATTTGCCGGGCCCGCGCCCCTGTGGCGATGATGACATGAGGGGCGCTCACTGTCTGCGCTGTCTTGCCCGTAACTGAAACAAGATGATCAGCGCCTGATTTCCCAGCTAATTTCGCTGTGCCATCAATGACGGTGACTTTGTTTTTCTTCAACAGATGGGCGACACCGCCAGAGAGGCGTGCTGCCACACCACGAGAGCGTTCTACCACTTTTGGCAAATTGATTTTCACTTCACCTGTGATTTCAATGCCGTAATCTTGCAAATGATCGAGATTGTGACGTAATTCAGCCGCACGCAATAGCGCTTTGGTTGGAATACAGCCCCAATTCAGGCAAATTCCGCCCAAATGTTCCTTTTCAATCACAGCAGCTTTCATGCCGAGCTGAGCTGCGCGAATAGCTGCGACATACCCACCAGGTCCGCCGCCAATTACGATGAGATCAAATTTCTGTGTCTTCGTCATAATCGTCCCCTATTTCTACAGCAACATGGCCATAGGGTTTTCAATTAACCCTTTGAAAACCTGCATCCATTGCGCACCTAGTGCCCCATCAACAATGCGATGATCGGCAGATAGGGTCACTGACATCACAGTTGCCACCGCCAACTCGCGATTTTTGACAACAGGGCGTTGTTCGCCTGTACCAACAGCGAGGATGGCGCCTTGTGGTGGGTTAATGACAGCTGCAAATTCACGAATGCCAAACATCCCCAAATTTGAAATTGTGAAGATCCCGCTGGCATAGGCAGATGGCGGCAATGTGCCATCTCTGGCTTGGGTCGCAAGTTCTTTTGAAATGCGTGAAATATCTGCCAAGCCTTTTGATTGAGCCGCTGGAATAACAGGCGTGACAAGTCCGCCATCCAATGCAACAGCAATACAGATATCAGCATCCGCAAAGTAACGGCAGCCCTCATCTTCATAGGCGCCATTCACATCTGGCACTTGCATGAGAGCCTGCGCTGCGGCACGCACAATCATATCATTCACTGAGATTTTAACCCCCTCAGGCGCCATCTCATTCATGGTTTTGCGCGCAGCCAATAGCGTATCAATTTCGCAATCAACGGTGAGATAGAAATGAGGCGCTGTCTGCTTAGAATGAGACAAACGCTCGGCAATCGTCCGGCGCATAGCGCTATGAGGGACAAATCGCTCTTCATTTCCAGCTGGCGCAGATACCGCAGCTGCCGCGGCAGATGGCGCTTGTTGTAAGGCTGCCTCTACATCAGCTTTGATAATCCGCCCATTAGGGCCTGTGCCGCGCACACCCTCCAATGGTAACTCATTTTGCGCGGCAATCCGTCTTGCCAATGGGCTAGCAAAGAGGCGTGTGGTTGAAGGCTGTGGCGCAGCTGCTGGCGCGACTGGCGCTGGCGTTACAGGGGCAGAAGTTGCAGCTGGCGGCGCTTCGGCAACGGGCGCAGGAGCTGGTGCTGAAGCAGCTGCCGCAGGCGCGTCATCAGGCACGGTTAC
>WTJA01000130.1:0-1161 GCA_011524995.1 Alphaproteobacteria bacterium
GGGTTGGGGGCGTGTTAGCGGCAGTTGTGGCTATTATTTTAGGCGCGCCAGTCCTCCTCACCTATTTTGAAACAGGACTTGTGCCGCGCTTTCCGACACTGATCGTTGCGGTGGGATTGTGGCTTGGTGCGTGCCTGTCTTTTATGACGGGTATCATTTTACAAACGATGTTGAGTTTTCAGGCTGAGAATAGGCATCTTGCCTATTTGGCGCTTGGTCACAATCAAGAAAAGGAATGAGGGTTATGAGCTCTGCACCGCAGAATTATCAGGATAAGGGCCTCCTCGCTCTTCTACAAGAGTTTTGGCAAGATATGATTCGTGCCTTATCTGCGATGCCGCGTTGGGAACGTAACCTTCACATCTTTTGGCTGCTTGGCCCGTTTATTCTATTGATTGAACGCAGCCCAGCAGATCTATGGTTGTCGGTAATTGCGCTTAGTTTCGTTATGCGCGCTATTGTGATGCGAGATGGTCACTTCTTATCAGTCTTTTGGGTCAAGGCTGCTTTTGCCTTTTGGGCGGTGACCATTATCGCAGGGGCGCTTTCGCCATTCCCCGCCATTGCTACGGGCGAGGCTTTGGCCTGGTTCCGCTTCCCGCTTTTTGCCATGGCAACGGTGTTCTGGTTCGCGCAGGATAAACGACTACTTTATGCCATGCTCCTATCAACCTTGTTTGGCCTATTGATTATGTGCGGCATTCTTACCGCAGAAATTTTGATTGAAGGCCAAAAAGGGGGGCGCCTCATGTGGCCTTATGGTGATTTAGTGCCAGGCAATTATGTGGCCAAAGTGGGACTTCCCGTCTTTACAATTATGGTTGCGCTTGCCGTATCTGTGAAAGGTCGTATGGCTGCTCTGGCAGGTGTCGTAGCACTTGTTACAATGGTCATATCAGTTATGACAGGAGAGCGGATTAATTTCCTTATCCGGGCATGTGGCGGGATGCTGGCAGGCCTTGTTTGGAAGCCAAAATGGAACCGCTATATCGGCCTTGTCATTGTTGAGGTTTTGGCAGTGGTTCTGGTGTTCCAAGCTGTACCAGATATGGGTAATCGCTATGTCAATCAGATGATTGAGCAAATCCCAACTGGCAGCCACTCAGCCTATTATCGAACAATGATGCCTGGCGTGATGGCGTTTCAAGAGGCGCCTCTTGC
>WTJA01000130.1:1261-22188 GCA_011524995.1 Alphaproteobacteria bacterium
GTCTATGGCACGCCGCACTATCTGCCTTATGATGAAGCGCACCCGCTCGCGCCTGTTAATCCCTATGGCAGAACAAAATATTTCATTGAAGAAATTCTAAGAGATTGGGCGAAAACAGACACTGATAAAGCTGTGATGCTGTTACGCTATTTTAATCCCGTTGGCGCCCACCCGTCAGGTGATATCGGCGAAGATCCGATGGGCGTCCCCAATAATCTGATGCCCTTCATTGCCCAAGTGGCAATTGGACACAGGCCAGTTCTTAATGTGTTTGGCAATGATTATGACACGCCTGATGGCACAGGGGTGCGTGATTATATCCATGTTGATGATTTGGCGCGGGGTCACGTGGCAGCGCTCGACTATATCACCCGTCACAAGGGGGTAGAGGCGGTCAATCTTGGTGCTGGCAAAGGCATTTCCGTGCTTGAGATGGTGCAGGCTTTTGAACAAGCCTCAGGCGTCTCTGTCCCCTTACATTTTGCGCCGCGCCGGCCTGGTGACTTGCCACAATTCTGGGCAGATGCGTCAAAGGCTAAAAGGCTTCTCAATTGGGAAGTGGAAAAGTCCCTCACCGACATGTGCGCTGATGTCTGGCGTTGGCAATCGCAAAACCCCCATGGCTATGAGGAAGAGGCGGCATCGTAAAAAGCTATCTATACCCCTTGTGAAAAAAATTGACATTTTTTCACGCCCGTGAAAATCTCATAGTAGTTTTCACGATTGGGGTATTATTGTGCCAGATACTGTCACACAGATAAAAGAGGATGAGGCTGGCGCTTTTGCGCTTGGTGCTGATATCCGTGCCTTGCGCAAAGGGCGCGGCTTGACCTTAGAGGCACTGGCAGAACAGCTTGGCAAATCGGTTGGATTCCTCAGCCAGGTAGAGCGTGGCCTATCAACCCCGTCACTAGATGATTTGCGCGCCATTGCACAATTATTTGATATTCCGCTGTCTTTCTTCCTAGCGCCGCACGCTGCCGCGCCAGAAGAAGCGGGACTGATCCTGCGACAAGAGAATCGTCGCCAGATTGGTGATGAGCATAATTTATCCGAAGAATTATTGAGCCCTGATTTATCTGGGTCTTTCGAAATGTTGCGTTCGGTGTTTGCGCCGCATGCCAAATCACATGAGATCCTATCACGCCCGACAGAGGAATCAGGTTTCATTGTGAGTGGTCAATTTGATTTATGGATTGATGGCACATGGCATCACCTCAAAGCTGGTGATTCCTTCCGCTTTAAAGAAGCCCAAATGCAATGGGCCAATCCGGGTGAAGAGGAGTGTGTGATCATCTGGGTGATCGCCCCGCCCGTTTATTAAGACGAATTGAAATATAGTTTTTAAGAGATTGAGGGAGAAAACTATGAGTGAACAAGTAGAAAATCAGGGATTGCCGTCACAGGCGCGCGTTGTGATCATCGGTGGTGGTGCGGTTGGCGTATCATCTCTCTATCACCTGGCTTTGGCTGGATGGACAGATTGTGTCTTGCTGGAAAAGAATGAACTAACATCTGGTTCAACCTGGCATGCGGCAGGTAACTGTCCGAACTTCTCAGCTAACTGGGCTGTGATGAATATGCAAAATTATTCAACCACCCTCTATCGTGAGCTTGCTGAGCGTGTGAACTACCCCATGAATTACCACGTGACAGGCTCTGTGCGTTTGGCGCACTCAGATGCGCGTATGATGGAATTTGAGCATGTGCTCGAAATGGGTCGTCATCGCGGCATTGATATGGAAATGCTCGACCTTGATGGGTTGCGTGAAAAATATCCTTTTGTTGAAACACATGATTTGGCAGGCGCGCTTTATGACCCAACAGATGGTGATATCGACCCCGCCCAATTGACACAAGCCCTTGCCAAAGGCGCCCGTGATCTTGGTGCCAAGATTGTCCGCTTCTGCCCGGTCTCAGCGGTCCGCCGTGAAGGCACTGAATGGGTCATTACAACTGAAAAGGGCGAAATTCGCTGTGATTACGTGGTGAATGCCGCCGGTTACCGCGCCGGTGAGGTTGGCGCGATGTTTGGCCGTCATATGCCAATCGTGTCTATGTCACATCAATATCTTTTGACAGAAAACACAACAGAACTAGAAGAATATAGCGCTAAGACAGGCAATAAATTACCTATCTTGCGTGATGTGGATTCAAGCTATTATCTGCGTCAGGAAAAATTTGGGTTTAACCTCGGTCCCTATGAAGAAAATTGCCGCGCCCACTGGGTGGATGGTGATGATCCGATGCCAGAAGATTTCTCATTCCAACTATGGCAGGAAGATCTTGAGCGGATTGAGTGGCATATTGAAGATGCCATGGCTCGTGTGCCATTGCTTGGTCGCGCTGGTATGAGCAATGTGATTAACGGCCCAATTCCTTACGCCCCAGATGGTCATCCTCTGATCGGCCCGATGCCTGGCGTACCAGGCGCGTTTGAAGCCTGTGTCTTTACCTTTGGTATCGCCCAAGGCGGCGGCGCTGGTAAAGTCCTCGCTGAATGGATTACCGAAGGCGCAACAGAATGGGATATGTGGTCATGTGACCCACGTCGTTTCACAGGCTTTGCTGATGACAGCTATGCGGTTGCCAAGGGTATGGAAGTCTATGGTCATGAATATGCCATGCACTTCCCGCAGCATGAATGGCCAGCAGGCCGTGACAAGCAATTGTCACCTGTTCATGACAAAATCAAAGAGCTTGGTGGCCAGATGGGCGCTTATAATGGCTGGGAACGTGCGAATTGGTTTGCGGCTGAGGGTGATGACACATCAGAAGCTGCGACAGAAACATGGTCACGTAGCGGCCCATGGGAGCCACGCATCCGCGCTGAAGTAGAAGCCGTTCGTGATGGTGTTGGTGTCTTGGATTTGGCTGGCTTCTCACGCTTTAACCTAAGCGGTGAAGGCGCAGCGGACTGGCTATCAACCCAAATCACAGGCAAGATTCCAGCCGTTGGACGTATGGGCCTTGGCTATTATTGTGATGATGCAGGACGGATTGTAACGGAAACATCAATCATGCGTCATGCTGATGATCACTTTACTTTGATCACCGCTGCTGTGGCGCAATGGCATGATTTTGATTGGCTCTCAAAGAGCTTGCCAGATGGCTTGACCCTCACAGACCACACGCAAGATTATGCCACTTTGATTATCTCAGGGCCAAAGTCTCGTGAATTGCTATCAGGTCTAACAGATGGTGATCTGTCAGCGCCGTGGTTATCTCATTTCCCTGCCACTGTGGCAGGCCAGCCCGCTGCTTTGGCACGTGTGTCATTCGCTGGTGAGCTCGGCTGGGAAGTGCATTGTGAAATGGGCTATCTGCCAGCTATCTATGATGCGGTCCTAGCCGCTGGTGCTACACCATTTGGCATGTATGCCTTGAACTCAATGCGTGTTGAAAAAGGCTACCGTGCATGGAAGCAAGATCTGTCAACCGACTACACAGCTGTGCAAGCGGGCCTTGGTCGTTTTATTGACTTCAACAAAGGTGACTTTGTGGGACGTGATGCGCTCTTGGCAGAAAAAGAAGCTGGTCCAAGCAAAGTCTTTACCATGCTGACATTGGCAGACCATCCTTATGATGCGCCTTACATGTCACCGGTTAGACTAGGTGATGAGATTGTTGGCGAGGTGACAAGCTGTGCTATGGGATATCGGTCAGGTCAACTTGTGGCCCTTGCCATGGTATCTCCAGAAGCGGCCGCCGCTGGCACTGAACTAACCGTTGGTATTTTTGGTGAACGTGTTGCGGCGACATCTCATGGCCAATCAGCCTTGTGGGATGCCAAGAATGAAAGGATCCGCGCATGAGCCAGTCACTACCAAACAAGGCACGCGTCGTCATCATTGGCGGCGGCGTGTCAGGCTGTTCCGTCGCCTATCACTTGACCAAATTAGGGTGGCAAGATGTGGTGCTGCTTGAACGCAAGCAGCTCACTTGTGGGACAACATGGCATGCGGCGGGTCTTATCGGTCAATTGCGTTCATCACAAAACGCCACGCGTCTCGCTAAATATTCAGCAGATCTCTACATGAATCTCGAAGCTGAAACTGGTGTGGCGACAGGCATGAGAGCAACCGGCTCTTTGACAGTGGCCCTCACTGATGAGCGGATGGAAGAGATCACGCGTCAGGCAGAGATGGCAGCGGTTTTCAATGTGGAAGCCAACCCGATTTCAGCCGAAGAAGCGCAAGCTTTTTATCCCTACCTCAATATTGAGGATGTGAAAGGGGCGGTGTATCTGCCTGCTGATGGGCAATCTGACCCTGCCAATGTCGCGATGGCGTTGGCAAAGGGCGCCAGAATGCGCGGCGCGCAAATCGCCGAAGGGATCAAGGTTGATGATGTCTTGATCGAAGATGATAAGGTGGTAGGTGTCGCCTGGTCATCTGATACCGAATCTGGTGTGATTGCTTGTGATATGATCGTCAATTGTGGCGGTATGTGGGCCCGCGATTTGGCTGCCAAATCGGGGGTGAGCTTGCCGCTTCAAGCCTGTGAGCATTTCTATATTGTCACCGAGCAAATTCCAGATATGCAGCGTTTGCCCGTGCTTCGTGTGCCGGATGAATGTGCCTATTATAAAGAAGATGCTGGCAAGATCTTGCTAGGGGCGTTTGAGCCGAAATCCAAGCCATGGGCGCTTGAAGGCATTCCAGAAGATTTCTGTTTTGACCAATTGCCAGAGGATTTTGACCATTTTGAACCTATCTTGGCAGCGGCGGTCGAACGAATGCCTGTGCTGGAAACAGCGGGTATCCATACCTTCTTTAATGGTCCAGAAAGCTTTACGCCCGATGATAAACATTATCTCGGTCAGGCCCCTGGTGTAGAGGGATATTGGGTCGCTGCTGGTTATAATTCCATTGGTATTGTGTCATCTGGCGGTGCTGGCATGGCTTTGGCCGAATGGATGGATAAGGGCCAGCCTCCTTATGATTTATGGGAGTATGACATTCGCCGCGTTCAGCCATTCCAGCGTAATAAGAAATATCTCGAAGAGCGTGTATCTGAGACATTGGGGCTGCTTTATGCTGATCACTTCCCCTATCGTCAAATGGCAACATCGCGCGGGGTACGCCGGACACCGCTTTACCATCCGATGCTAGAACAAGGCGCGGTCATGAGCGAAGTGGCGGGCTGGGAGCGTCCTGGTTGGTTTGCAAATGACGGGCAAGAGCGGGAATATCGCTATAGCTGGAAGCCACAAAACTGGTTTGAAAATGCCAAGGCTGAGCATATGGCCATTCGTGAAGATGTTGGTGTCTTTGACCTCTCTTCCTTTGGTAAGATCCGTGTGATGGGCCGTGATGCGCTGTCCTTCTTGAACCGCGTTTGTGCTGCCCAGATGGATGTGCCAGCTGGCCGTCTTGTCTATAGCCAAATGCTGAATGATCATGGCGGGATTGAGTCTGATCTGACAGTGGCTCGTTTGGCAGAGACAGATTTCATGATGACTTTGCCTGCGGCAACGGTACAGCGTGACCTTGATTGGTTGCGTCGTCACGTAGCAGAAGGCGAGCATGTGTCCTTGATTGATGTGACCTCAGCCGAAGCGGTGATTGCCGTGATGGGGCCAAAATCACGCACGCTTCTATCTGCTTGTAGCCCGCATGATTTCTCAAATGAGTCATTCGCCTTTGGTGGTGTGCAAGAGATTGAAATAGGTATGGGTCTCGCACGTGCGCATCGTGTGTCATATGTTGGTGAATTAGGCTGGGAGATTTACTGCTCATCCGATCAGGCAGGCCATATTTATGAAGCCATCTGCGAGGCGGGACAGGATGTGTCGCTCAAGCCATGTGGTATGCATGTGTTGGATTCCTGTCGTCTTGAAAAGGCGTTCCGCCATTTTGGACATGATATCTCTGATGAAGATCATATCGTTGATGCTGGTCTTAGCTTTGCGGTTGCGAAAGATAAGACAGATTTCATTGGCTATGATGCCGTGATGCGTCGCAAAGAGACAGGGCCGAAGAAGCGTCTTGTGCAGTTCTTGGCAAAAGATGCATCTGCGATGTTCTATCACAATGAGCCGGTCTTCAGAGATGGGGTGCTTGCGGGCTATCTGACATCTGGCAATTATGGTCACTATCTTGGTGCCTCGATGGGCATGGGCTATATTGCGAGCGAAGGTCAAAGCGCAGCAGATGTTCTGTCATCAAGCTATCAGGTGCAAGCCAATGGCCAGATGATTGATGTCGAAGCAAGCCTGAAGCCATTTTATGACCCAACGCATGAAAAGATGCGGGCCTAAAAGGGGCGTCAGTGCAACACCTTCTCAATAATATAAAAGAGCCGATTGTGTGTTCTGCTTGTCTTGATGAATTTGCAAAAGGACAAACAGATGCCAAGACAATCGGCTCTTATTTACGCATGGATATCGGTTTTACACAGCGCGGGATACAAGTCTGGTGCCAGCGTCATGATGCGAATATCGTCGAAATTGATTTTGCAGGCTTTCAGCCGGAAGCTGATTTCAGGGCTTTAATTCCCAAAGAAAATAAACAATAGCGCTTGCCTTTTTGAGGCATCCTCCACAAAATCGCGACATGAGACATACAATCGATCACCTGTCCGCTTGGTTCGAAGCCCATTCTGATATTACCCAAATCCTCGTTGGTCTGTTTGACTATAACGGTGTGTTGCGTGGGAAAAGAGTGCCGGCTTCAAAATATAAAAGCCTGCTCACCTCAGGTTTGAAAATGCCGCGTTCGATTCAAGTTTTGGACATATTAGGCCATGATATCGAAGATAGCCCGCTAGTCTTTGCCTCAGGAGATGCTGATGCAACGGCGCATGTGACAGGCCGTCTGCCAATCCGTTTGCCCTATCTGTCTGAGCCAACAGCCTTATTACTCGTTGCCTTTGATGATGAAGAGATTAGCCCCCTGCCTTATGTAAAGGCGACAGATGATGATGCCATCCGCCTGTTATGTGGGGTAGAGATGGAATTTATGTTGCTGCATCCAGATGCGGCCGCACCAGCCCCTAGCCTGCAAACGGGGCAATCACCACAGGCTGGTAATATTCTATCTGCCTTGCATCTCGATGATTATGATGGGTTGCTAGCTGATATTCGCACCTTTTGCGACGAACAAGATATCGCCATTGATACCATCACATCAGAGGCCGGGATGGGCCAATTTGAAGTCACCTTCCAACCAAAACAGGATTTGGCAGTGCTGGCGGAGGATATTTTGGTCTTTAAAAGCTTTGTCAAAGGTCTTGCAAAATCGCATGGCATTAAAGCGAGCTTCATGGCAAAGCCACTGGAAGGGCAGGCGGGTAATGGGATGCATGTCCATGCCAGTATCATCGATGCGCAAACAGGGGCCAATCTCTTTGATGAAGAGACAGGGGGCACCGCAGCAGAACAGCGCCTATCGCATAGTGTCGGGGGATTATTATCCCTGATGCAAGAGGCAAGCCTGATTTTTGCGCCGCTGCCAAATAGCTATCGTAGGCTTGTCCCTTCGGCGCATGCGCCGGTGCAAATTTGTTGGGGCTATGATAATCGAACCGCAGCCATTCGCATTCCAGATAGCAGCCCTGCTGCCAGACGCCTTGAAGTGCGAAGCGCAGGGGCAGATGCCAATCCCTATTTCTTACTAGCTTTGCTGCGTCATGCTATTCTATCCGGCCTTGGGCAAGAAATAACACCGCCAGCGGCAATCTCAGGCAATGCCTATGAGCAAAGCCATCCAAAATTGGCGCAGGAAATGGGCCAAGCGCTTGCCTTGTGGGAGGCCTCTTCATCCTTAGAGGCCTTGTTTGGCACAACGCTGAAGACCTTATTTGCAGATACAAAGCGTCAAGAATTTCAGATTTTCACAAATCATATTCCGCCTTTGGAATTTGAAATTTTATCGGAGCAATTATAAATGGCAACGCATGATAAAAATCTGCCAGATGTGCTTGGTGATCAGGCATGGCAGAACCAACAGCCAGAGGCCCATTTTTTTGAACCCACCTATTCCGGGGCTTTATCATTTTTGCGTCGTCCCTATAGCCGTGATTTCACCAATGTTGATGTCGCTGTGACAGGTGTGCCCTTTGATGGGGCGGTGACCTATCGGCCAGGGTGCCGTTTAGGGCCGCGCGCCATTCGGGCCGCATCAGTGCAACTAGCAGAATTGCCGGCCTTCCCCTTTGGCTTTGTGCTCTCCGATCATCTCTCTGTTGTCGATGCTGGTGATGTGGTGTTGAACCCGCATGATCCAGCCACCATTTTTGACGCTATTTATCAGCATGCGAAATCTATCATCGCAACTGATACAAAGATGCTTAGCTTTGGCGGTGACCATTTTGTGGCTTATCCGCTGATCAAGGCGCATGCGGAGGCTTATGGCCCTGTGGCGTTGCTGCAGTTTGATGCGCATTCTGATACGTGGGATTCGTTAGGCCCTCTTGATCATGGTACGATGTTTTATGAGGCGGCCAAAGAGGGCCTGATTGATGTAGCGGGCTCGGTCCAGCTTGGGCTTCGTACGCATAATGACCGTGATGTGGGGATGAAAGTTATCACCGCCCCAGAGATCCATCAAAGTAATCCTCAAGCTATCCTGCAACAAGTGTTGGCGCATATTGGCGACAGACCCTGCTATGTCAGCTTCGATATTGATGTGCTTGATCCGGCTTTTGCCCCTGGAACGGGGACACCTGTGTCAGGGGGGCTGGCTAGCTGGCAAGCCTTAGAGATTATCCGCGGGCTCATGCCACTCAACATCATCGGTATGGATCTGGTGGAGGTCTCTCCTCCCTTTGACCATGCGGAAATGACAGCGATTGCCGCGGCAACTGTGGCGCATGATTTGTTGTGTGTTTTGGCAGAGCAGAAACGCCAGCGCTAAAGTCGCAGCTTATCACGTAATTTATAATAAGCCATGCCAAGGGCTAAGATCGGTGTGCGCAACGGCCCACCTGGGAATGGCAAATGCCTGATTTTCGTCAGCGTTTGAAACGCATCTGATGTCTCTGTGATATGGTCCGCTAGGATTTTGCCTGCCATCCCAGACAGTGCCACACCATGACCAGAGAAGCCTTGCACAAAATAGCAGCCGCGTCCCAATGTGCCAAATTCTGGCACGCGCGAGGCGGTGATCCCAATACGGCCTGACCAGATATGCGCGGTTTCAACAGTCTCTAACTCAGGAAAGACGGATAGCATGCGCCGCCGCAAATCAGTGCCAATCACAGCCGGATCATCTGGGATGAGATAGCTGGCTCTGCCACCAAAAATCATCCGGCCTTGCGCATCAATGCGATAGTAATTCAAGGCCGTATTGCCATCTGCCGCAGCCACGCCTGTTGGCATGAGCGTTTTAATTAAATTATCAGATAGGGGCTCTGTCGCCAAAATAGAGGATGTCACATTCGCAAGCGTGCGTTGCATCTTTTTGGGGGCTTTTTTCTGAATATAGCCATTTCCGCAAATTAAAAGATGGCGTCCCAAAAAGCGGTCACCTGTTTGGCAATGCAATTCATGCGGGGCCTCATTTTGGGAAATGGTGATATCCTCAACAAGCTGATTCTGGAAAATATCAGCCCCTTCGGCCGCGGCGGCTTTGGCTAGTCCTTGCAAATATTTGAGCGGATTGATATGGCCCGCCCCCTCTTCATATAAGCCAGCAACATAAGCCTCTGTGCCAAGATGTGTTTGCAGCGCATGTTTATCAGCCAGATAGGTCAGGCCAGAGATGCCACGGGCTTCATAATCGCGCTGCATATCTTCTAAGTCTCTGACATGGCCATCATGATAGGCGCAATGCACATAACCAAGCTTTAGATCGCACGCAATGTCATATTCTGCGATACGTTTCTTCGCCAAGGCGACGGTATCCATCCCAATCGCAAAGGCGGCATCTGCTTCTTCGGGTGTCAAATGTTTGGCTAATTTCGAAAAATCGGTTGGCCAATCAGGCAAGAGATGACCGCCATTGCGCCCAGAGCCTCCATTACCAATCTCAAACCCTTCGATTACTGCCACAGTGAGCCCGGCCTTAGCGGCTTCGAGGGCGGCTGAGATGCCAGAAAAGCCGCCGCCTAGAATTAGCACATCATAGAGATAGCCAGGGCCTTGCTTCGGCGAGAAGCGCAAAGAGGGGGCTTCTTGTTGGTAGAGCGAAAAAGGGGTTTTCTGCATGGTGACGATTCATAACGCTAGTGATTGATTAACATCCAAGAGAGACGTATCTTAAAAGCAAAACCTATTTCTGGGAATAGGGCAAGCCTTGTCCTGCCAGATATAGTGATGCGTTTTGCACCATGCTTTTGGAGTTTTTATGGAATCAGGATTATCGACCTCCGCTTGGCAGAAATTCGAAGCTGACCACCATCTTCCCCCTTTTTCAGATTATAAGTCGCTGGCAGCAGAAGGCACGCGTATCATTACGCGGGCTAGGGGCCACTATATTTATGACTCAGAAGGCACAGAGATCCTTGATGGGATGGCTGGCCTGTGGTGTGTCAATGTCGGTTATGGCCGCGAAGAGCTGGTTGAGGCCGCTGCCTCCCAGATGCGCGAACTACCTTATTATAATGCGTTCTTTAAAACGAGCCATCCGGCAGCCTCTGAGCTCTCTGCGAAATTGGCATCGCTCGCGCCTGAGGGGCTGAACCATGTGTTTTATGCCAATTCAGGCTCAGAGGCGAATGATACCATTATCCGTATGGTGCGCCATTATTGGGCGTTAGAGGGTAAGCCTGAAAAGCGTGTCATTATCGGACGTGACTATGGCTATCACGGCTCAACCATTTTGGCTGCCTCAATGGGCGGGATGGTGGATATGCACCGCCAAGCGGCACATGAGCCTGATTTCGCCCATATCAAGCCGCCTTATGGGTTTTTATATCAGGGCAATCAGTCAGAAGATATGTTTGCAGCCACAGCCGCATCTTGGCTTGAAGATAAGATTGCTGAGATTGGCGCTGAGAATATCGCCGCCTTTGTTGCTGAACCGATTCAGGGTGCTGGCGGTGTGATCATCCCGCCAGAGGGCTATTTGCAGCTCGTTCAAGCGATTTGCCGCAAGCATGATATTTTGTTTATCGCAGATGAGGTAATCACAGGATTTGGCCGCACAGGCCAGTGGTTTGCCAGCCAGACCTTTGATTTACAGCCTGATATGATGACATTGGCCAAGGGCCTCACGTCTGGCTATATCCCCATGTCAGCGGTGATGGTTGGTGACCGTGTTGCCAAAGGCTTGATTGAAAAGGGCGGTGAATTTTATCACGGTTTCACCTATTCAGGTCACCCCGTAGCGGCCGCCGTGGCTTTGGCTAATCTGAAAATCATTGAAGATGAAGGCTTGATTGACCGCGTGCGGACACAGACAGGCCCCTATCTGGCGCAAGCCTATGAAAAAGCCTTTGCTGATCATCCTATGGTGGGGCAGGTTCGCAGTTTTGGTTTGCTCGCCGCCGTGGAATTGGTCAAAGATAAAACAGGGCCTGTGATGTTTGAAGACACAGGTGCGACAGCAATGAAAGTGCGCGACTACGCCATTGCTGAGGGGTTGATGGTACGGGCAGTGCGTGATGGTATGATTTTATCACCGCCTCTGACCTTCACGCCATCAGATATTGACGAGGTGGTCGCAAAACTCAGCCGCGCAATCGATAAAACAGCAGCTGAAATTGGGATAGGCTAAACATATGTCAGAGCAGCTCATTGCGTGGCTCAAAGAAAAACAAGTCACTGAAGTCGAATGTCTTATTAGCGATATGGCAGGGATTCCGCGCGGTAAAATCTTGCCCGTTGGGAAATATATCTCTGGCTTAGAATCAGGTGGCCAGCGCTTGCCGGAATATGTCTTTGGTCAAACCGTAATGGGTGACTATGAAGATTCTGAGGTGTTGCATGCGCGTGTCGGTGATGTGGTGCTGCGCCCAGATGAAGATGCGGCCTATCTTGTACCCTGGTATAAAGAGCCAACGGCGCAAATCATTCATGATGCCTATTATCCAGATGGGCGCCGCGTAGATGTGGCAACCCGATCTGTTTTAAAACATGTGGTTGAATTATTTGCGGCAAAAGGCCTGCAGCCTGTGATTGCGCCGGAATTGGAATTCTTCCTTGTTGCGCAGAATCCTGACCCTGATTATCCCCTTCAGACCCCAGCTGGTCGCTCTGGGCGGGCTGAAAAAGCCAAGCAAGCCTATGGAATTGATGCGGTGAATGACTTCGACCCTTTCTTTGAAGAGGTCTATGATCACTGTGATGCGATGGGGCTTGATATTGATACGCTGACCCATGAAGGTGGGGCCGCGCAAATGGAGATCAACTTTAATCATGGTGACGCGCTCAAATTGGCTGACCAAGCTTTTTTGTTTAAACGCACAGTGCGCCAAACGGCCTTAAATCACGATATCCATGCCACCTTTATGGCCAAGCCTATGCAATATCAGCCAGGCTCGTCCATGCATTTACATTGTTCTGTGCTTGATATGGAAACAGGCAAAAATATCTTTGCTGGTCCAGATGGTGAAGAATTGCCCTCCTTTTATCATGCGATTGGGGGCCTACAGCATTATTTGCCAGGCGGAATGGCATTGATGGCGCCATTTGTGAATAGCTATCGCCGTCTTTCTTTGACGTATGATGCGCCGCGCAATGTCGCTTGGGGCTATGATAACCGGACGGTTGGTCTGCGCGTGCCAATGGGAACCTCTAAGAGCAAGCGCGTGGAAAATCGTATTCCTGGCGCAGATGCGAACCCGTACCTTGCAATTGCGGTGACATTAGCGGCTATTTATCTAGGTCTAGAAGAGACAAAGGACGCCACAAAGCCTGTCTCAAAGGAACAAGATAAGCTATTTACGCTGCCGCGAAATCTTGATGCGGCGTTGGATAAGCTTGAAAAAGCAGGGCCATTGCAAGAAGTCTTAGGGTCTCGGTTTGTCTCATTATTTGGTGAGGTTAAACGCGCCGAAGCCGAAGCCTTCCTCGATGTGATTAGCCCGTGGGAACGTGAATATCTATTGCTGAATGTGTAAGAGGTGGCCGTATAAGCACGGCTCACGGCTTGTATGATGGGCTGTAATTACGTTTTATTTGCGATGATAAAGCGCATCAATCCGCTTGCCATAAATATCCCAAATGGCTTTGCGTCTCATTTCCCCATCAGCCGTTAGGCACTGGTTGCGCGTGGAAAAAGGCTCATCTGTCACAGTGAAGCGGCGGATCCGTTCGCTTGATGATAATTTGGCATTGGCTGTTTGAACCGCATCTGCGAGTTTTTTCTCAATCCAAGCCTCCGGATTATCTTTGCGTTTGGCATGGGCCCGTAAGGTTGCTGATGGTGTTAGCAAAGCGGTAATATAGGGGCGTGATTCCCCGCTAATCATCGCTTGGTCAATGTCTTGTAAGCCTGTGAGCACGAGCTCGACGCGTAAGGGTGAGATATTCTCTCCGCCAGAATTGACAATCATATCACGCTTCACGCCCAGAATGGTGATATAGCCGTCTTCATCAATTTCCGCTAAATCACCAGTATGCAGCCATCCTCTTTTGATGGTGTTACGTGTGGCCGCAGGGTCATCCCAATAACCGGCCATAATCATGTCACCTTTAAGGCATAGCTCGCCTTGACCGGAAATCTTTGTCTCAATGCCACGAAGCGCTGTCCCTACCGTGCTTAACTTAGCTTTGCCAGGCGGGTTCACCGATACAACAGGGGAGGCTTCTGTCAGCCCATAGCCTTGTAATAAGGTGATGTCCAAGGCTTGGAAAAACGCACCGACATCATAATGTAAGGCCGCGCCGCCAGAGATAAGCGCTTTGAGTCGCCCGCCTAATCGCCTGTGAACCGGCTTGCGGATCAAGAGGGTCAGCGCCAAGCGTTCTGGCAAGCTGATGCCGCGCATCAGTAGGTTTTGAGACTCCAGTGCCCCTTGTTTGATTGTCCGTTTAAAGAGCCATTTTGCCAACGGGCCTTGCTGTCGAAAGACAGCTTCAAGCCGGTCTTTCATAACCTCATAAAGGCGTGGCACACCGAGCATAAGGGTCGGTTGCACCTCATACATCGCGGTTGAGAGATATTCAGGCCGCGGTACAAAATAGATCTGAGAGGCGATATGGATTTGATAATAAAGCCCCACCGTATGCTCATAAGCATGAGATAGCGGTAAAATAGACAGCGCGACTTCATTGGCAAGGTTTAAGCTCGCAAAACGATCCTCAATGCCACGCAAATTCGCAATCATTGAGCGGTGGGTTAGCATCGCCCCTTTTGGCGCTTCACTAGCCCCCGAATTATAGATGATACAAGCGACATCTTGCGGTGTGATTGCCGCGGCATCTTCTGCGGTGACAGGGGTGGCACGTGTGCCCTCTTCTAATAATTGCGCCCAAGATATGACGGCTAAATTAGCAAATGAGCGGAAAATACGCCCGGGTGACATGACCACAAGTAAGAGGCAGGCAGGTGCGGCCTGTGCCGCTGGCTCAACCTGATGGGCTAAGCTCGCATCAGAGACGATCGCAGCGCGGGCGCCTGATTGCTCTAAGAGATACCCATAATCGGTCGAGGTTTGATTGGTAAAAAGCGGGACTGAAATTGCGCCAATTAACATAATCGCTAGGTCGGCCACGACCCATTCATGACGGTTCTCAGAGATGATGGCCACCCGCATACCACGACCAATACCGCGCTGTCGCAAGGCTGCTGCGCACTGAAACACGCGCTCTGTAATGACCTGCCAACTTAAGGATTGCCACTGATCATCATGACGTTCCCATAAGAATGGCGCCTGCTGTTTATCAGCCGCGCGTGCCAGAAACAAACTGACGATATTGTCTTCTACAGGCGTTGGCAAATCAGTTGGGTTCATACGAAATCATAAATATCATTAGTTTTGAATGAACTTCCACTATGCCGTTTGTTTTGCGAGGGCGCAATATATCGCCCGTCTTGCAGTATGAAAAAAGCAGGAAAGGGGTGCTTGTCGCCCCATTATGGCCTATATGTTTGGGCAAGATTGATTGTTCCGCCCCTATCATGGGTTTGCAAAGAGGTTTGTTATGAATGAGATGCTCCCCCGCTGGTCATTGGATGATTTGTATCACTCATTAGATGATGACGCGATCACGCGCGATCTTGCCTTTGCCAAAACAGAAGCGGCCGAGCTTGCTGCCCGCTTTGAAGGACAAATCGCTGCCAAAGAGGGCGAAGAGCTAGCTGAGATGATTACCCGCTATGAAGCTATCATGGATAAGCTGGGTCGTTTGATCTCTTTTGCTGATTTAACCTTTGCAGGCGATATGACATCTGCCGCAGCTGGCCAGCATAGCCAGACAATCAGAGAAGAATTAGCCGCTATTTCATCACAGCTCCTTTTCATCGAGTTGGAATTAGCCGCGATGCCTGATGACATCTATCAGGCCAAATGCGAGGCTGCTGCGTTTGCGCATTATCAACCATGGTTGCGCCTTGTGCGTGCCAGCGCCCCTTATCAGCTAGAACAGCGTCTTGAACAGATGTTGGTTGAACGAGGCCCTGTTGGTCGTAGCTCATGGGTTCGTTTATTTGATGAAACCATGGCAGGCTTGACCTTCCCGTTTGAAGGGCAACAAGTCTCAGAGGCTGAAATCCTGAATATGCTGTCGCATCCTGATGCGAAAAAGAGGCAAGAAGCAGGGGCGTCTTTGGCAGGGGTGCTGCAGGAAAATCAGAAATTATTCACACTCATTATCAATGTGATTGCCAAGGATCGGGATATTGATGATCAATGGCGGGGTTTCAAGACACCGGTGTCATCTCGTAATTTAGCCAATGATGTTGATGATCATGTTGTCTCAGCCTTGGCAGAGGCGGTGACAAGCCGCATGTCTGATATTAGCCATCGCTATTACCGGCTAAAAGCAAAATGGTTTGGCAAAGACTCGCTGAATTGGTGGGACAGAAATGCACCTCTCTTAGGTGATGATGATCGTCGCTATAGCTGGGAAGAAGCCAAAACAATTGTGATTGAGAGCTTTGCGGCATTTGATGAGGATATGGCTGCTATTGCCCGCACCTTCTTTGATAAAGGCTGGGTGGATGCTGCCATTAGCCCTGGTAAGGCTTCTGGGGCTTTCTCGCATCCAACGGTTCCCTCAGCACATCCTTATATTCTGATGAATTTTGCAGGCAAGGCGCGTGATGTCATGACGCTGGCGCATGAAATGGGGCATGGCATCCATCAAGTGCTCGCAGCCGAGCAAGGCGCATTGATGGCGGATACACCGCTTACACTCGCCGAAACCGCGTCTGTTTTTGCGGAGATGCTGACCTTCCAGCGGCTATTAGCTGATGCGCCTCATGAGGCAGCCAGACGCTTTATGCTCGCAGGTAAAATCGAAGATATGTTGAATACAGTGGTGCGCCAAATCGCCTTTCATAATTTTGAAGTGGCCTTCCATTCGGCACGCGCTGATAAAGAGCTAAACGCAGATGAAATTGGCGATATCTGGCTTAAGACACAGCATCAAGCCTTAGGTGATGCGATCACAACGGATGAGGCTTATCGTCATCTATGGTCTTATATTCCGCATTTCATTCATACGCCCTTCTACGTCTATGCCTATGCCTTTGGGGATTGTCTTGTGAATGCGCTCTGGCAGATTTATCAGGACACCGATGATCAGGCAGGCTTTATCTCTCATTATAAAACCTTGCTCTCAGCTGGTGGCACAAAGCGCTATGATGAGGCGTTAGCGCCGCTGGGATTGGATGCGGGTGACCCCCAATTCTGGCATCGGGGCCTTGATATGATTGCTGGTATGATTGATGAGCTTGAAGGAATGTCATCATGAGTGAATTAGACGGCTCAGCCCTTGGCGGGCGCATCAAACGCTATGCAAAGGTCACAACAACCGTAGGCGGCCTAGCTGCCCGCGTGGCTGGTGAGCGATATCTTGGCATGAAGATTGACAAGGATGCCCATGCCGCACAATTGCGCGCGGCCTTGGGTGGGATGAAAGGCCCTTTGATGAAGGTAGCACAAATCCTGTCAACCATCCCTGATGCGCTGCCGCCTGAATATGCTGCAGAATTGGCAGCCTTGCAGGCTGATGCGCCATCAATGGGCTGGCTATTTGTGAAACGCCGTATGCGGGCTGAATTAGGGGCGGACTGGCAATCCCATTTCACCGAATTTGAAAAAGAGGCGGTTTCTGCAGCCTCGTTGGGGCAAGTTCATAAAGCCACAACAACGGATGGCAAAGCCTGTGCGGTGAAGTTGCAATATCCCGATATGTCATCTGCTATTGATGCAGACCTCAAGCAATTAAAGCTCGCCTTCTCTGTCTATGAGCGGTTTGATTCTGCCATTTCAACAAATGAAATTTATGATGAGCTTTCCACCCGTTTGCGTGAGGAATTAGATTATCGCCGTGAAGCGCAGAATATGCGTCTTTATCAAGATATGTTGAAAGATGAGCCCTCAGCGCAATTGCCAGACCCCATTGATGCCTTATCAACTGAACGACTTCTGACCATGAGTTGGGTTGAAGGTCAAAAATTGATGGCCTTTTTGGAAACAAACCCCTCGCAAGAGATGCGCAACCAGATTGCGATGAATATGTTCCGCGTGTGGTATGTGCCGTTTTATTATTATGGGGTGATTCATGGGGACCCTCATCTTGGTAATTATTCCATCTGTGATGATGGGCGCATCAACCTGATGGATTTTGGCTCTATCCGCTTATTCCGGCCTGACTTTGTCGCAGGTGTGATTGATCTCTATAAGGCACTTCGTGATGATGATGAAGAGCTGGCGGTGCATGCTTATGAGAAATGGGGCTTCTTTGGCCTTGATAAGGAAGCCATCTCTGTTTTGAATGTATGGGCTGGCTTTATCTATGCGCCATTGCTCGAAGATAAGGTGCGTCCTATCCAAGCTATGCGCAATGGCACACAAGGCCGGGAGCTAGCGGGAAAGGTTCATAGTGAGCTAAAGCGGATTGGCGGCATTAAGCCACCAGCAGAATTTGTCCTAATGGACAGGGCAGCTGTTGGTTTGGGTTCCGTCTTTATGCATCTGAATGCTGAGGTAAATTGGCATCAGCTTTTCCATGATCTCATCGATGATTTTGATACTGATGCCTTGGCCAAACGCCAGGAAGCGGCCGCCCGCAAAGCTGGCCTGCCAGATAGCTTGCTTGTGCGCTAAGCCATCAATAGCGGGATTAAAAAAGGGCGCTATGACAGCGCCCTTTTTCATTATGATAATTTTGTCAGAAGCTGGTCTAGCGAGGCTTTCGCATCACCATACAGCATTCGTGAATTATCTTTATAGAAGAGTGGGTTTTCAATCCCTGAATAGCCGCGACCTTGGCCACGTTTAGAGATGATAACCTGGGCAGCATTCCACACTTCCAAAACAGGCATCCCCGCAATTGGGCTGTTTGGATCTTCTTTTGCCGCTGGGTTCACAATGTCATTGGCCCCTAGAATGATGACAATATCAGTATCAGCAAAATCCTCATTAATCTCATCCATTTCCAGAACGATGTCATAAGGGACTTTAGCTTCTGCCAACAGGACATTCATATGGCCTGGGAGGCGGCCTGCCACGGGGTGAATGGCAAAGCGGACAGTCTTGCCCTTATCGCGGAGGCGGCGTGTTAATTCTGAGACAGCTGATTGCGCCTGCGCCACAGCCATGCCATAGCCTGGTACGATGATGACAGATGATGCCATATCAAGATCAGCGGCAAGGCTATCAACATCTGTTGGTACCATTTCCCCTTCTACTTCCATCTGCGGACCAGAGGCACCGCCCCATCCACCAAGGATAACAGATAGGAAATTACGGTTCATCGCCTTACACATAATATAGGACAAAATAGCCCCTGATGAGCCGACAAGCGCGCCTGTGACAATCAAGAGGTCATTGCCTAGCAAGAAGCCAGTGGCGGCGGCGGCCCAGCCGGAATAGCTGTTCAACATAGAGACCACAACCGGCATATCTGCCCCGCCAATCGCCATCACAAGATGCGCGCCAATGACAAAGGCAATCGCTGTCATGACAAGCAAGGTCCAGCTACCCGCATGGTTCAAATAGAGATAGCCAAGCACCAAACAAGCAAGCAGCATGATGATGTTTAGCGCATGGCGGCCTGGCAATACCAAGGCTTTGCCGTCAATCACGCCAGATAATTTGCCATAGGCGATGATAGAGCCAGTAAAGGTAATGGCCCCGATAAAGACGCCGAGATAAATCTCAACCTCATGGATAATGATCTCAACCTTATCTGTGAGCATCGGAGGGTCTAGTTCTGAGCCAATCCCGATAAAGACAGCGGCCAAACCAACAAAGCTATGAAGGGCCGCCACAAGTTGCGGCATGCCAGTCATCTCAACACGTGAGGCAACAATGGCACCGATCACAGCACCGATGACAAGCATCCCAACGAGCCAGCTTGAGAGGCCGACGCCAGGACCAAAGATGGTGCCGATAACAGCCAAAGCCATACCGATGATACCAAACCATACTGCGCGCTTGGCTTTTTCTTGGTTTGATAGGCCGCCCAATGAGAGGATAAAGAGGACAGATGATGCGATATAAATCGCGGTAACAATATTTTGACTTAACATGATTATGCCCTCCTAGCTCTTCTGGAACATCGCAAGCATGCGACGTGTGACCATAAAGCCACCTACAATATTAATGGTGGCAATCAAGACTGAGATACCAGCCAAGAGCGAAACAATGCTGTTGCTTGATTCAATCTGTAACAGAGAGCCTAGAATAATAATGCCAGAGATCGCATTGGTCACAGCCATGAGCGGTGTGTGAAGTGCATGATTCACGTTCCAAATCACCTGGAAGCCGACAAAGCAGGCTAGTGCAAAGACGATGAAATGCTGCATAAAGCTGGCAGGCGCATAGGCACCGATTGCCATCATAAGCGCGCCACCAATAACAAGCATTGCTGTTTGTTGCTGACCTGCTTTGCGCATCGCAGCCATCTCAGCTGCTCTTTTTTCCTCAGCTGTTGGCTCAGGGGTCGGTTCTGCCGCTGGTTTGCCAATGGCTTGAATTTTTGGCGGTGGTGGTGGGAAGGTAATCTCGCCTTGATGGACTGCCGTTACGCCGCGGATAACATCATCTTCCATATTAATGACCATTTCACCATCTTTTTCAGGTGTGAGGTCATCCATCATGTGACGTAAATTCGTGGCATAAAGATTCGAAGATTGCGTGGCCATACGGCTTGGGAAGTCGGTATATCCGACGATTTTCACGCCATGTTCGGTTTCGATCACGTCATCCTTAACCGTCAGGTCGCAATTGCCGCCCTGTTCAGCGGCCAAATCAACCACAACAGAGCCAGGTTTCATTAACCCCACCATCTCTGCGGGCCATAATTTCGGGGCAGGCCGACCTGGGATGAGGGCAGTGGTGATCACAATATCAATGTCAGGGGCTTGGTCGCGGAAAAGCGCCATTTCTTTTTCAATGAATTCAGGTGATGCCGGCTTGGCATAGCCGCCTTCGCCTGAGCCATCTTCATCGAATTCCAACATGAGGAACTCAGCGCCCATTGATTCAATCTGTTCTGCCACCTCTGGCCGAACATCAAATGCTCGCACAATCGCGCCAAGTGACTGCGCGGTGCCAATGGCAGCCAAGCCTGCAACGCCTGCGCCAATGACCAGTACCTTGGCAGGCGGCACCTTGCCGGCTGCGGTAATCTGGCCTGTGAAGAAGCGGCCAAACTGGTTACCAGCTTCAATTACGGCGCGATAGCCGGCAATATTGGCCATAGAAGATAACACATCCATCTTCTGGGCGCGGCTGATACGAGGCACCATATCCATAGCTAACAGATTCGCACCTGTCGCGGCTACCTTGTCCAATAGCGGGCCATTCTGCGCAGGGGATGCCCAGCAGATTAGCGTTTTATCTTTGGTTAAGCGCGCCACTTCTTC